>PSRL01000182.1 GCA_003176035.1 Verrucomicrobiota bacterium | reverse complement strand
CAGCGCATCATGCGCGACATCTGCCGCTGGCATATCGAGGAGTTCGCCTACCTTCTTGCGAAGCTGAAATCGACGTCGGAAGGCGATGGCAATCTGCTTGATCGTACAACGCTTGTCTATGTGCACGAGCACGCTGAGGCCAACGAGCACAAGAATAACGGAATGTCTCTGATCGTGGCAGGACATTCGGGCGGATTGAAAACCGGTTTGCACACCCGCACAACCGGTACTGTCGCGGAGTTGTATCTCGCCGTGGCCAATAAGACAATGGGGGCAAACCTTTCAAATTTCCCCAGCGCCGAATCGCCTCTGCGCGGCATCTACACCTAGGTACACGTTTTCAGAAATAAATACAGCCTCGACTGAATCCGCTGATGAGCGGCGGACGCTCACCGGCAATGATGAAAACGCCGGGCCGCCAGCAAGGAACCGCGCGCGTAAGCAAGCGTACGCTTGACCCCGGCAACGCAGTTCTGTTTGTTTTTCATAGCAAACCACGACCGTGAGTGAGTGGCCCGTGCGGAATACGTTGGCGCACGCCGTCATGATAAACTAATGCTTCCTGGCATGCCCGACGTCGAGCAGCGCCGGGCGAAGGAGCGGCAGCTCTTCGACTCCGGCTATTTTGCGGATAGCCCGGCTTACGGTTCCTACGCAAGAGACTGGTTCCTCTATTTCGCCCTCCTGGTAGTTATTGAGGTTCTCTTCCTTACAGTTGCGTTCTCAAATGTCACAGCAGAGATGTACGCCTACGATGAGGCGGATTATATGTTTGCCTCCTCGCAGGGCCTACTTACGAACTACACCGAAACGCCAACTCTTCCGTTGCCGGAATTCATACATTTAGGTCTGGAACGGGGAGGCAGTTCCACGGAACGCGCCGGTTTATCGGAATTAATCCGAAATTCCGGCGATATTCTGTTTTACCGCCACTGGCATGGATTGACTTATTTCTTTGCACTGATTCCCGTAACCAATTTGCATCTGGATGAGAAAGGAACTCGCTCAGCTCTACTCTTTATTGCAATTCTTGCTATCGCGCTGGTATACATTGGCCTGACTTGGCTCGTCCCTGGCCAGATGGGTAAAGCGGCGGCACTGGTTGCGGTTTCGCTATTTGCATTCAGCAGTGCGATGTTTTTAACTCCGGAACTGGCGCCGCATAAACTTTTCGCGCTGTTCTATCTTGGCGCACTCATTGCATTGGCTAAAGTCATTGTCACCGGCAAGACACGCTATTGGTACCTTGCAGTAGTGTTCGCGGGCTTGGCAATTTCTACTCTGGAGGTCGCATTCGTCCTGGTATTCACGCTGTTAATCGTTGGCGTGGTGGAGCGAAAACGGATGAATTGGAATTGGCCGTTAGTAGTGCGTTCGCTCGCTGTTCTGATAATCACACTCCTGGTTACCTGGCCTGGATCGCTTCTTAAGCTTTCAATCGTAAAGTCATACTTATTCATGGCGTACCTTGGCGCGCACAATAAAGGCGTTTGGGGCGGCGAGACCTTCACTGAGACCTGGGCCAAGCGTTTTTTTACCTCGCCAGTGGAATGGATACTTATTATTCTTGCGTTTGGTATCTATTGCGCTGATCGTGACCTAAGGCGGCGAGTGCGGCCGATGTATCCTTTTCTAATTTTTGCCTTTGTAATGATTCTGGCCACGCTGCGGATAAAAACCGGCCAGCTGCGGTATGCCCTTCCGTTTCAACCGGCGCTGGACGTCTTCGCAGGCGTGGTAATCGTTGCGGCCTTATGGACCTGGAAACCGAAATTAGCCTATCCCGCTTCCATCGCCTTGACCTCTGCTCTGGCAATTTCGATGTTTTATCAATTGCATGCACATCCTGCGATTCCTTATCCTCGCAATTTAGAACTGGTCAATTACATAAAGGAACATGGTTGGACAGATAAAACAATTCTTGTTTACGCATCCGACGGTCCAGTTCTGCATTATTATTTCCCTCATGCTCGCGCCCGGTTCTATCGTGACAATCCGCCTACGGAGGCCGACATTCAGAGTTCAGGTGCGGATGTTCTCCTCTTGCCCGATTATCCGATCCGGTCAGTAGAAATTCAGAAGTAAGCTCCGTTTGCCTACCACCTACACTGGTACAAGTGAACCACCTCGCGACCGAAAAAAGCCCGTATCTTTTGCAGCACGCGAACAATCCCGTGGACTGGTATCCCTGGGGCGATGAAGCGTTCGACAAAGCGCGCAGCGAGAACAAGCCGATCTTCTTGTCGATCGGCTACTCCACATGCCATTGGTGCCATGTCATGGAACGCGAGTCATTCGAAAACGAGCGCATTGCGGAACTTTTGAACGCTCATTTCATACCCGTCAAAGTGGACCGTGAAGAGCGCCCCGACGTCGATCGCATCTACATGCATTTCGTGCAGGCGACTACAGGCAGCGGCGGTTGGCCCATGTCCGTCTTTTTGACGCCAGCGCTGAAACCGTTTTACGGGGGCACGTACTTTCCGCCGGGAAATCAATATGGCCGTCCCGGATTCATGACAGTTCTGCAATCGCTTGCGCAAGCATGGCAAAACGATCGCAGCCGCATTGAAGAATCGGCGGCGGGAGTGCTCGAACGGCTGAAGGAATACGCAGACTCGGATAAATCGAGCGTGCGAACCCTGGACTACGCGATCCTCGACTCCGCTTATCAATATTTCCGGCGGACTTTCGATTCAGCCCATGGTGGATTCGGAAGCGCACCAAAATTCCCGCGTCCTTCGGTTTTCAATTTTCTTTTCCGTTACTGGAAACACACCCATAACGAGGAAGCGCTGGAGATGTCGCTGAAAACGTTGCGGGCCATGGCCGAAGGCGGCATGAATGATCAGATCGGCGGAGGTTTTCATCGCTACTCTGTCGATGAGCGCTGGTTCCTGCCGCACTTTGAAAAAATGCTTTACGATCAGGCCCAGCTTGCCATTTCATATCTCGAAGCATTTCAGATTACCCGTGACAGCTTTTTTGCCGATACGGCGCGCAAAACCCTGGATTACGTTCTGCGTGACATGACTGATCCCCAAGGCGGCTTCTATTCGGCCGAAGATGCGGACAGCGTAATCGATCCCGCGCATCCTCATGACAAGGGTGAAGGCGCGTTTTATGTTTGGACCCGCCAGGAGATCGATGGTTTGCTCGGTCACCCCGCGGCTGCAAAGTTCGCAGAACGGTATGGCGTGAGATCGGAAGGAAACGTTCTGCAAGATCCTCATCAGGAGTTCAGCGGGAAGAACATCCTTTATCTGGCCAAAGACATCCAACATCCCGATCTGGCGAAGTCAATCGGGATACTGCTTGAATATCGCTCCAAGCGAGTCCGGCCTCATCTCGATGACAAGATCCTCACGGCCTGGAACGGGCTCATGATATCGGCCTTCGCGAAAGCAGCGCAGGTTCTTGATGACGAGCGCTATGCTAAAGCCGCCCGCCGCGCCGCCGATTTTGTCGTCACAAAAATGTACAACGATTCAGCGGGAACATTGCTAAGACGTTACCGTGAGGGCACGGCAGCGATCCCCGGTTTTCTCGATGATTATGCATTCTTCACCGAAGCAATGCTGGACATGTATGAGACTGAATTTGACGTACGCGATCTCGATCTCGCAATTTCGCTGACCCGAGAAATGATGGCCCTATTTGAGGATCGCGAGAATGGCGGGTTTTTCAGCACGGCGCCAGGAGATGAGACTCTGGTCATCCGTATGAAAGACGATTACGACGGTGCGGAACCCTCCGGCAACTCGGTTGCACTGCTCAACTTGCTCCGTCTCGCGCGGCTAACCAATAGCGCAGAATTTCAAACAGCGGTGGAACGAACTCTGGGTGGTTTGGCGGCGCGCATTTCGCAACAGCCTGTAGCTGTTCCTCAAATGCTGGCCGGCCTGGACGAGTATCTCTCACCCACAAGGCAAATTATATTGGCCGGCGAGCGCCACAGCGAACAAACACGCGCATTCATTAAGGTTTTGCGGACGAGATTTCTGCCCGCGACTACACTGATCTTGGCAGATACAGACAAGGACTACGCCCGGCTCGCACAGCTCGTTCCCGAAGTCACGCAAATGAAACAAATCAATGATCAGACTACAGCCTATGTTTGTGAGAACTTTGCGTGTCAATTGCCCACTACGGACATAAAACAGTTCGACCGCTTGTTACAATAACAGATTAAATTGAAAGGAGAAAAAATGGAAAGACCCGGAGCAACAACTATGCGCGGAAACCCGCTGACACTTATCGGACCTGAGTTACATGAGGGTGACAAGGCTCCCGATTTCGACGTAGTGAGCGACACCCTTCAGCCGGTCAATCTCGAAAAGACAGGGCAGTCAGTCCGCATCTTCAGCGTAGTTCCATCGCTCGATACGCCGGTGTGCGATGCTCAAACACGCCGCTTCAATGAAGAAGCCACCAAGCTGCCTGGAGTTGATATTTATACGGTCAGCATGGATCTTCCTTTCGCCCAAAAGCGTTGGTGCGGCGCTTATGGCATCGACAAAATAAAAATGCTTTCCGATCACAAGAGCGGCTCGTTTGGCGAGCAGTATGGAACGCTGATCAAAGAGCTGCGCATCGAAAGTCGCGCTATTTTTGTCGTCGACAAGGACAACAAGCTTCGGCACATTGAGTATGTCAAGGAAGTCGCAAACCACCCCGATTACGATTCTGCATTGAACGTCGCTAGATCCCTCGCGCAGTAGGCAGCCGAATTGCCCTCCCGGCTCACCCCAGAGTTGGGAGGGTTCGCCCCAAATACTCCTCTCTCCCTCAACTGTCCCGGATTCGGGACGAATAAATCCCACAATCGAACACCACAAAAATTTGCGAAGTTTAGGAACAAATTGCTCTGTTATTCGTATGTGTAGGTGTAAGTAGCCAATTCAATCGAGGAGAACTCAAAGTGAAAAAGATGTTGTTTGCATTTGCAACTGTTGGTCTCATGGTAGCTAGTGCGGCTGGTTCCTATCAAGTCACTCTCTATGCACCAGGAGTGGTCAACGGTTCTGAACTCAAAGCGGGAGAATACAAGCTGCAGGTGGAAGGTGATAAGGCAATCTTGAGGCAGGGCAAAGTCAAGACTGAAGCGAATGTCAAAGTGGAAGACTTAGACAAGAAAGTCTCATCTACTACTGTCAAATATGTAAATGGCCAGATTGCTGAGATCCGGCTCGGTGGAACGAAAACCAAGCTCGTCTTCGCGGGCACGCCTTCTGAGCAGGCAGCTCCTGTGGGCAATTGAGAAATGAGTGAGCCCCGAATGCCCGTCAGATTGCCAAGGCATCTGGCGGGCATTTTCTTTTTGGGGAAGCTTGAGTCAAGCGGTCTCACCTTACAACGAACCCAAGCACGGAGGCATATCGACGCTCGATCTCGGCATTCGCCTTGCGGTCGGCTTCCGCGCGAAGGCGTTCCTGCTCCTTCGCAAGCTCGACCATGCCTAAACGGTAATAGATCCTGGCGAGGCG
>PSRL01000020.1 GCA_003176035.1 Verrucomicrobiota bacterium | reverse complement strand
GGCCCCGGGATAAATATTTTTTGCGGTACTTCACGGCGTAGACGGTGCAGCATGCCTGCTTCAGTCACAATAATAAAACGTTTTGCCGGGCTGTTTGCGCAAAAACCGACCATCTTTTCTGTTGAGCAAACTATATCCGCAAGCAAACGAACGGATTCAACACATTCGGGATGCACCACCAGTGGAGCATCGGGATATTTTTCGCGAATCTTCGTAATGCTGCGATATGTGAATTCGACATGGACATAACACGAACCCCGCCAGAGGTCCATTTTGCGACCCGTTTGCTGCATGACCCAAGCTCCTAAATTCTGATCCGGAACAAAGAGAATATTGCGATCGCGTGGAGCACGGTTGACAATTTTTATTGCATTTCCACTAGTGCAAATGACGTCGCTCAATGCCTTCACTTTTGCCGAGCAATTGATATACGCGATCACGTAATAGTGCTTATCTGCATTCTGATCCAAAAAGGCTTCTAATTGACCCGCTGGGCATGACTCAGCAAGCGAACAGCCGGCATTCAAATCGGGAAGAACTACGCGCTTGGATGGATTGAGAATTTTTGCTGTTTCTCCCATGAAATGGACGCCGCAAAAAGCGATGACTTCTGCTCGAGTTTTAGCCGCTTGATAACTGAGCCCCAAAGAATCACCGACAAAATCCGCGATTTCCTGGATCTCGGCGATTTGATAATTGTGAGCTAGGATCACCGCTTTGCGTTCCGCCTTAAGAGCAAGAATGTCTTGTACGATATCGGTGGACTTTACGGACATGATGTGGAGGTATTGATCTGGATTACAGAACCAGTGATCTGTTTTATCTGCTCGGAGGCGTCGGTTTCAAAGGACGCATGGATACAGGGTTAACTATAGCGAAATACATGTTTAATCTATCAGACTGTAAGGCTCTTAACAACCTCTTCCAATGTGGCTTTATTAGAGACGTTTAAGACCCGGACTTCCTTAGAAATACGATTTACCAAACCGGCGAGGATTGCTCCGGGACCCAATTCCAAGAGGACATCGCAACGCTGCTGATTTACAAGACATTGCACGGATTCTGTCCACCGTACGGTGCCGGTGACTTGCTCAGCCAGTGTGCGTCTAATATCCGAGGGGTCGCCAACCGCGATGGCATCTACATTGCAGACTACCGGGACGGAGGGAGGGAGAAGCGGAGTATTTTCCAATTCCTGACGAAGTCGCTCATAGGCCGATTCCATTAAGCGTGAGTGAAAAGCTCCAGCCACCTTTAACTCTACGGCTTTGCGTGCGCCATATTCCTTTGCCAAAGAAACTGCGAGGGCTATTTTTGATTGTTCTCCGGAGATAACGATTTGGCCTGGACAATTGAGATTGGCGATATCCACATCGGTTGCGGCCGCCAAGTCGCGGACAGAGGTCTCTTCGGCTCCAATGATGGCCGCCATACTGCCGGTGGTTTGCTCACAGGCCTCTTGCATGAAGCGGGCCCTTTGGGTCACTAATCTCAATCCGGTCTCAAAGTCGAATGCGCCAGCGGCCGCATAAGCCGTAAATTCACCGAGGGAAAGGCCGGCAGCCGCATCAAAGCGAAAGTTCGGCAGAACGCTCTTAAGTGCCGATAGAAGCGCTAAACCATGCACATAGAGCGCCGGCTGACAAATTGCTGTTTTCGTCAATTCTTCTGCAGGGCCATGGAACATGGCCTGAGTGAGGTCATATTTGAGAAGTTCGTCGGCATGCCGAAATAGTTTTGCGGCGCTCGGAAAGGCTTCGTAAATGTCATGACCCATGCCCACGGTTTGGGCCCCCTGGCCCGCAAACATCAATCCTATCTTCATGTGTATTAATTAATACCTGAGGTTATGTAAGAAGGGGGAGTTGTTTATCCGGCAGCTGCCGGATAAAGGTGTGTCACGCCAGTTACCGGTATTTATTTTAAGGGAGAGATCGGACATTTCGCGGCTGCAAGGCGTTCCTCATGCACTTTTTTGGATTAAATTGCAATCTCTCTTTGAGGGGTCGTTGATCAATTTCCACAATGATTTGATGTGGCAATCAATGGGCTCATGCGGTTGTAAGCAGATGCTTAGCAGATGCTTGGTCGAAGTGGCGTGATGGCGGATGGGAGGAGATTCGAACTCCTGGTGCCGATTAAGGCACACACGCTTTCCAGGCGTGCACAATAGACCGCTCTGTCACCCATCCATTGTAACGGAACTTTTCACTCTATCGGAATTTATGACGTCTGACAACTGAACGTTACTCATCTGATCAGGAGGGCCAAAATCGGCAGCATTGATCGACGTTTACCGGCCAACGAAGCTGGCCACTCTTTTGCAGAGAGAGGGATAGCATAGGTGACTTGTGACTGTCGCCGCAGGGGAGAGTGAAGACATGCGCTAATTTTCCTCCTCTAATCTTCTTCCAGAAAAGCTTTATGGACTAGGCGAGCTGCCTCTTCAGCACAGGATTCGTTGATGATAACAGCAATTTTGATTTCGGAGGTGGAAATCATTTGGATGTTAATCCCACCTTTGCTGAGAACTTCAAAGAGCTTGGCTGCAACCCCAGAATGCGTCCGCATCCCGATGCCAACAACGCTCAATTTGGCAATGCCGTCGCGCTTTGTGATTTTTCCTGCTCCGATATCCGCTGCGGCAGACTCGAGACCGGGCCCCACTTTTTCCAAATCATCCTTGTTGATGGTGAATGAGATATCTGTCGCACCGGATTCAGCAACGTTAACATTTTGAATGATAACATCCACAACGACATTAGTATCGGCTAAGACGCCAAAAAGACGGGAAGCGCTCCCGGGCCGATCAGGGACTTGGCTAATGGTCACCTTAGCTTGATTTTTTTCCAAACTGACACCACGAACTGCCACCTTTTCCACCGGTTCTTCTTTCACAAGAGTTCCTCGATTATTGTTAAAACTATTTCGCACTTCAAAAGGTATTGCGAACTTTTTAGCGAATTCAACTGAACGAGATTGCATGACTTTGGACCCCGAGCTGGCCATTTCAAGCAATTCATCATAGGAAATTACATCAATTTTTTTGGCTGCGGGGACGATCCGGGGATCGCAGGTGAAGATCCCATCCACGTCGGTATAGATTTCGCAATTATCGGCCTTGAGAGCCGCGGCGAGGGCGATAGCTGTCAGATCCGAGCCGCCTCGCCCCAGTGTTGTGATGTGACCGGAGGAGGTGTGTCCCTGGAATCCTGCTACGATCACAATAGTGCCCTTTTCGAGGTGTTCCCGGATAGCCGTTGGCACGATATCATGGATTTTTGCTTTCGTATGGATGTCATTGGTACGAATGCCCGCCTGCCAGCCCGTCAGGGAAACCGCATTTCCTCCCATGGAGTTGATGGCAATGGCGGTGAGGGCAGTCGTCGTTTGTTCTCCGGTGGCGAGGAGGGCATCCATTTCCCGATCCGTTGGTTTTCCAGTGATCCCTCGAGCCATCCGAATGAGAGAGTCAGTCACTCCTGACATCGCAGAGACGACGGCAACAACCGAATTGCCGTTCCGGTGAGTTTCCAAGATCCGACGGGCGGCATTTTTAATCCGTTCGGCTGTGCCGACGGAGGTTCCGCCGTATTTTTGAACAATTAGGGGCATACCCATGGTGGTTATTTTAATGATGTTGCGAACAAAATGGAATGTGGGTTGGCCGCCGGTGAGGTCATCCTTTTACTCCCAACGTCTCCGGCTGCTGCCCGGAAGTGTAACGCAGTAGGAATTCAATTGGTATTCCAGTCACTGTATTTCCAAAATGCGATAAAGCGATTCTAGGGTGGGCTCGGATTCTATCAGTTTCATTCCGATAGCCGCAGGAGTATTAGGATCTTTAAGGCCATGGCCGGTGACTGTGCAAACGATGCGGGAGCCCTCCCGCAGAAGAGTTCGATGTCGGTCCTCAGCCGATTTTCGAAAATGCTTTAATAATCCGGCAATGGGAGCGGCACTTGCCGGTTCCACAAAAACTCCTTCTTTTGAGGCAAGCTGAACTTGCGCGGTCACAATTTCCGCATCGGTTACGGTTTCCACGAAACCGGCGGATTCGTCAATGGCCGCGAGTGCTGGTTGCCAGCTGGCCGGATTCCCAATGCGGATTGCGGAAGCAATCGTGTCCGGCTCTTCAACTATTTGTTTGAGAACGAGCGGAGCAGAGCCATAGGCTTGAAGACCGACCATTCGCGGTAGGGTGCGACATTTTCCGGCAGCATGATATTCTTTGTATCCCCGCCAATAGGCCGTGATATTCCCGGCATTGCCCACTGGGAGGAGGTGTAAGTCCGGCGCATCGCCTAATAAATCGACCACTTCAAAGGCTGCCGTTTTCTGCCCCTCAATTCGAAAAGGGTTGATAGAGTTGACAATTTCAATTTCGGGGTTTTCGGAAAATTGACGCACAAGACGGAGTGCGTCATCAAAGTTGCCGCGCAAACAAATCATTTTTGCGCCATAAAGAAAGGCCTGGAGTAATTTTCCGGTGGCGATTTTACCGTGCGGTAAAAGCACGGCGCAGGAAAGCTGAGCGCGTGCGGCATATGCTGCCGCTGCCGCGGAGGTGTTTCCAGTGGATGCACATATAATGTGCTGCGCTCCACGTTCCAATGCTTTGGAGACGGCAACGGTCATTCCTCGATCTTTGAAAGAACCGGTCGGATTTAATCCCTCATATTTTAAATAAACTTGCGCGTCACGCCCCACCGCATCGCTCAACCATGGAGAGTAAATCAGTGGTGTTGAACCTTCGCTAAGAGATACGACCGGTGTTTTTTCAGTAACTGGCAGATATTGCCTGTACCGGTTGATGACTCCCCGGTCATGGAGAAAGGGAATTTTCATTTCAGTACCGAATGTTACGTTTTTTATGGATGGTGGCGCCGAGCCAACAGGTTTCTCTTTTTGCGTAACTTCATTTCAGAGAGTAAAAATAAGCACGTTGTTGATTTCTTTTTTACGCATTTAATTAAAAAATTCCGAAGACTCGCCTAAGCAAAATGTTCGACATGTAAAAGTACGGGTTTTCCTTTGACACAGGAGAGAGTCGCAATTTGAGAAACCGCTTCTGAGGCAGCGCCGGTGGGAGCGTTGTGAAGCATGAGGACCAGGTGCGTCTGATGCGTGTCTTTCCCTTCGGGTTGAATGACTGATGAGATCCCGATTTGGGCCCTCCCAAGGATATTGGCAATTTGCGCAAGAACCCCGGGTCGATCATCGACATCCAGCCTCAGGTAAAAGGAAGAGACACAGGAGTGTGCCTCTTTAACCTGACCACGAAGGTTGTGAGGTTTGAAGCCACATGAAGCTCTGGGAAAAGCAACCGCTTGCGCGGCTTCAGCTAGATCGCCTAATACCGAACTGGCCGTGGGGTCTTGACCAGCTCCGCGCCCATAAAAAAGACTTTCGCCAACAATGTCCCCTCGGATGAGGATCGCATTAAAGACGCCGTTGACTGAGGCCAACACATGAGCCTGCGGGATGAGGGCAGGGTGCACCGAAACTTCAATTTTTTCATCGAGATGAGAGCGGATCGATGCCAGAAGTTTAATCGTATAGCCCAATTCCCGAGCAAATTGGATATCTAGGGGGCTGATATTCTCGATACCCCCCACTTGGATGTCCACACTGTTTAACCAAAATCCGTAGGCTAGAGAAGCCAAAATGATCGCCTTGTGTGCGGCGTCCCAGCCATTGACATCCAATGTGGGATCAGCTTCGGCAAAACCATGGGATTGTGCCTCTCCGAGCGCTTGATGGAAATCCATGTTGGACTCCGTCATTCGGGTCAAAATGTAATTGCTGGTCCCATTTAAGATGCCATGGATCGATTCAAAATGATTTCCAACAAACGCTTCTCGTAGGGATTTAATAATCGGGATTCCCCCCGCCACGGCTGCCTCGTAAAAAATAGGGACATTGGCAGCCTCAGCCAATTGAAAAATTTCGATTCCATGGTTGGCCAGGAGAGCTTTATTAGCGGTAATGAGGATCTTTTTCGCCGCAATGGCTGAGCGAAAAAGGTTCAGCGGCTCTTCGGTTCCCCCCATCAATTCCACAATAATCCGGATGGAGGGGTCGTTGACCAAATCGCTCCAGTCGGTGGTTATTAGCTTTTCCGGTGCGGCAATGGCGCGTTTCTTAGCAGGATGCCGCATTGCAATTCTCCGGACTTCGAATCGCACACCTAGTCGGCGATAAAGGAGCTCTGCATTACGCTGTAGGGCTTGAAAAACTCCTGCGCCAACCGTTCCAAAGCCAGCCAGGCCTATACCAATGGATTCCATAAAGTAGACTTCTTAGTACGTGCTGTTACGAAAAAAGAGAACCTTTTTGGGTCCGTCGGCTGCCGGACGGACTTTGTCCGTTTCGACTTTGTCCGTTTCTTTTAAAAGCTTATGGTGCAAGCCAGATGAATTCGCTCTAATGGCTTCCAAAAACACGTAACACAATTTAGTATGATCGCTGACCTGGTCAGGTCATGTAAAGCTGTCTTTTAAGATTGATGAGATTTGGATAAAATTTTATCTTCGGTAGGCGATGCATATCCGGCAGTTATGGTCAATGGCGGGGATCATTTTTTTAAGCGGCATTTCAAGCTTGTCAGCACGACAATCTTCATTAGCTTTGTTGCCGTCTGGCTACGCCGGAATTGGGGCGCAAGTCTGGAAAAATGAATGTGCCGGCACTACTTCGGGGTTGACGTCCTGGAACCGCGGTGAAGATTTTGCCTCATTGGGAATCGGACATTTTATCTGGTA
>PSRL01000187.1 GCA_003176035.1 Verrucomicrobiota bacterium | reverse complement strand
AATCCATCCCAAGCTGTTGAACATGCAAGGCGTGTGAAAAGGCAACCGGCTGTTCAGGTTCGTAACCCACCCGAGTGTACTTTCCAGTGCAATAAACCCAGCTTCCGGCAAATAAAAGGCCAACGGTGATACTCAAGCCGATGACTACCTGCCAGCTTTGGTTTCGTTTAGGACTCACCTCCTCAGATTCTTGCGTGGAAGCTGGCAATTGCAAATAAAGTCTTTTTAAATGCTACAAGTCTTTAAAGTGCTATGCAATTCGTACGAGCCCTGATTCCGCTGCTCCTATTTAGTATTTTTGTTTCTGCGGCGACCCCCGCCGCAGATCAGCCTCAGGAAAATCTATCCAAACGAGAACTTCGGCTAGGAAAGGTCGTTATCAAAGTTCCCGTAGCCTCCACTCCTCAACAACGAGCCATAGGGCTCATGCATCGTGCCACTCTTGGACATAATGAGGGAATGCTGTTCGTATTCGATTTTCCTCAGCAAGTAGCCTTCTGGATGAAAAATACCCTCGTTCCCCTATCGGTAGCTTATATCAACTCCACGGGCACTATCCTGGAAATTTATGATATGGAGCCTCTCAATGAAGAAAGCGTCCCAAGCACCTCCACCGCTGTCCTGTATGCTTTGGAAATGCCAAAGGGTTGGTTCGAACAAAATGGCATGAAGCCAGGAACAGTTGTTGAGGGCCTTCCCGAAGTTGAGAGATATAAGTCCCTTTAGTGCTGACTATTAATACTGCAATCTTTTTGAACCGGGCTCTCACACCTCAGTAGTGTCTACAAAAAATACCAATGGTCAATCCGTTCAAATTTTTCGAAGCGAAAGTGTCAGAATATACCCACGCGCAGTACGTCGGTGTTACTAATCTTTTAAAAAAGACAATATTTTCGTCACAACTACAAAGGGAATGTGAAAAAATTATTACTACCTCAAATTTCGGTTCCCAATAATAGCGGAAGCATTTCTTCCTCACCAACTTCATCGGTAAATACGCAGGATGAGCCTTCGCTAATATCCTCAAATAGGTTCAGCACCATATCGCCATCCAGTCCTTCGGTACGCACTCTCACCACCGTCACTTTCTCAGAAAAAAATCCATCATTTTCTTCGGAGCCTCCTGCTGTTGTTTCTTCAAATGAAAGTGACGCAGCCCAGGAAGAGGGAAATACTTCTCCAATCCTTCTATCTCGTAGCAAATCTGAACTATTAGAGTTTCGTACTAATTATGCTGGTCCTATTGCAAAGACTGTGCGAGCACATCTCAAAGGGGAAGCTAACATCTTCCTTGAACAAATAGATCATCCGGATCCAAAAAACATGATCTATCAATTCCGCAATAACAGTGCCTTAGATTTCAATTCGATGTATAAGAAAGAGGGTTTCTTTTTTGTAGATGGAGAACATTCCATATCAGCTTACTATTCGCCTAGGATCGGAGGGTTATTTATACACTTTGAGGCAAAAAATAATTGTGACAACTCAGAGTTTCGTTCCACATCCAAAAGCCAAAAATATGTAAATTTTTTAAAAAATACTCCTATGCTTGAGGGAATTGAGGAAAGTGCATGCGATTTGACATCAAAGAATGCGGGAGACAAATTTCATTGTAGCGTTGATCCCAATGATTTTGAACGGGCTGCTCAATTGATCTTCAACATTATGGACTCCCCTCAGTGCCCATTTCGGAAATTCAAAGTATCCCATGCACTACCGGATAAACGGGAGGAAGCGATATTAAAACACCCTCGAGTTTTTCAAGGCGCTCAGTTTACTTTTTATGCTCACGTCAGAGATAAAGAAACAAATATTGGAGGCGAAGATAAAAAGCTATCACTATATTCAGCAGATACATTTGTTGCCATAGGAATTTTCTTTAGTATAATTGAAAAAATGCTAGACGAAGCGGGCATACCTCCCGGGAAAAAGCCCGAATCGGATATCTATCTTACAGGAAGCGATCGTATCTCTTATCGGAACGAGCGTTTTAAGCGAAACCTACAGGGCGAAAATATTCTAAAGATCCAGGATGAACTCAGAAATGAGCCATTTTTTCAATACTCCGATCGAGCTTATACAAATGTTCAAAACAGAGAGATTAAAATAATTTGTGTTGATCCATCTGAAACTCCCACTGGGAGTCAGTAATTTCATTAATGTTGAATACGGTCAAAAGGGGTTCTCGTGGAATGTATGTTACGCCCGAAACTCATGCGACGGCGAGAAGAGTGGAGAGGGCAATACTCGGCTGACGCCTTGAGTGAGAACTTTGACTGTGACTTATAAACCCACTCTACGGTGTTTTATCGTAGGGTGGCGGTGAGTATTGGGTCGGCTGATTGCGGCGCGCATTGATAAAGGATCTGATGCAAGCAATCAGAAAAATCAGACAGAGGAGAGCCATAATGGATTGCATCCAAAATGCGATCGCATGGTGATGATCCCACGCCGCCCCCTTGATTTGATTTAACGCCGTCGTTTGCTGCCCAGCTGGAGGGGCGCCAATCTGGTCCGGCGCACCTTCGGTACCCATTTGACCGGGAGTTGGACTGCCTGGATGTAGCGCCTCGCTTACCTGATGCGAAGGAAACATTTTCGAAATATTAGGCAAAGCACGCGACGCGCTTCCTAGGAACCCTAGCGCAGCTATAATGGCTGCAATGTGCATAGCCTGTTTCCTCATATCAGGATTGCGTGAAGCAATGATTCCCAAGATGAGGAGCAGCGTTCCAATGACAGCAGGAATGAGCGCAGTGGGAGAGTGAGAGCCGGTCCAAACATATCCGGCAATCCCGAGAATATCCAAGAGGATGCCTATGAAAATAGCAAATGATGGCATAGTTACAGTTTTTACATAACTATCTATTTGTCAATAACTTATTTTGTACATCTCTGAGCTTTCCTGTAACTCCCGTGGCAGTCCCCAACTGTCCTCCTAGGGGGCGGTTCCAGTTCACTTGAACGTTATGGAGTCGGAAATTGAGCCAATTCAATCCATGACCTCCGAGCGATTTTAAACTCGGGGTTGAAAACAGTGCCTCCCGTATTTTCCTCTTCCACTCCGGGAATCGCTGGAGATGCTTCCACTTGAAGCTGGTTATGAGGGTTAATTTCCAAACTGTCAATAGCTGAGGCAAGTTGCTTGCTAGCTTTTTCCAACCGCTCAAGCTGATTCTTGAAGATCCCTAAAGAAGGCCTAGGCTCCTGCAGCTGCTTTTGATATGACGCTTGCGTTCTGCTGATCAACTCATTTAGCGCTCTGACGGCATTCTTTAGAGAGATCACAGTGCTTTCCTGCGCTTTTTGGGCAAGCTCCATTTTTTCTTCCACCTCCTTTATGACCGCTATTTCCTCTTCCATCTCCTTTATTTCCAACTTAAGGATTGCCCATCCCTGTTGAATCGCTTCGTCTTGTTTTTTAATCCTTTCCTCTCTGTGCTGAAGCTCTGTTTCCTTGTTTTTCAGTACCTCAGCGCGTTGTTGAAACTCTGCTTCTTTGTTTTGCAGTGACTCCGAGCTTTGTTGAAGCTTTGCTTCTCTGTTTTTCAGTGACTCCGAGCTTTGTTGAAGCTTTGCTTCTTTGTTTTGCAGTGACTCCGAGCTTTGTTGAAGCTTTGCTTCTCTGTTTTTCAGTGCCTCAGCGCGTTGTTGAAGCTCTGCTTCTTTGTTTTTTAGTTCCTCAGCACGCTTTAGCTCCTCGACTTTCTCCGCGATGTAGAAGTGTGTGAGATCATCTTCAAACCACGACTTTTCAGTTTCCAAATTGGCAAATGTCACAGGCTCGGTATTTTTTTCCGAGTCTCTCTTCTCATTCGGCGTCTCCTTCTCCTTCACCTTCTTACGACGCCGAAAAAAAGCTGCTACCCGCGCTTGGAATTTTGCCCATCCATTCTGGTCCTTCTTTTTAGCAGACGGTTCGCTGACTTCGGTAGAAGTCACATTTTTAGCCGGCTTCTCTTCCACCCGAAGCTTTTTTTTCTTCGCTTGGAATTTCGCCCATCTCATCTGACCCTTCTTTTTAGCAGGCGGCTCACTGACTTCGGTAAAAATTACATTTTCAGCCGGCCTCTCTTCCGCCCGAAGCTCTCTTTTCTTCGCTTGGAATTTCGCCCATCTCGTCTGACCCTTCTTTTTAGCAGGCGGCTCACTGACTTCGATAAAAGTTATATTTTCAGCCGGCCTTTCCGCCCGAAGCTCTTCTTTCAAGACCCGGCTTGCTTTAGGCAGCACCACCTTTGCTTCGATTGGAAGAGGCTGCTGCTGTTGGTTGCCGAGAGACTCCGTGCTCGGTGCACGGTTTGTTGCATTACTGAATTTCCTCTGTGTACCCTCTGCAAACACAGAATCGAGCGATGCCGCACTCGTTGAGCGATTAATTTTCGTTATTGTGATTTCTTGTTCCCGTGTCTGCACTGCCTCTTCGGGTTGCGGTGCAGGGGGCTCTATACCAGATAACATCTGTTCCAGAGCTATCCTCGGGTCTCGCTCCATATTTGCTTGATATTTCACACTCGAGGTGCGGAAGGCTTGCGGTTTTATCCTGCCCCCTGGTTGGGTTGCCTCACCGCTCGATTCTTGCAACCCTTCTGGCGCTGGAACCAAATTTTGCCCCGACTTCAATCGACTTGGAGCTCGCCTTCCGGGGGACCGCGGCCTATTTTTCATCATCATGATGCTCGGCTGTAAGTCGCTTTTATACTCCTCCTGACCCGGAGCAATTTCTGCAGAGCTTTTCTCATAATTTTCGAAATTAGCTTTCGGAGAGCTTTGGGCGAAGAAAGGGGAGGAGCTTAGCTTTGGGTTATTCTCGAGTTGTTTGATAAATTCTTGAACCCCTCCCCTATTTTGATTTTGGCCACCACCGTCATTTTTCTCCGGCACTTTTACTTGAGGCTGTGTTGTTCTTGGGCTGGCGGGCGGCGCAACCTTTTTTAAGGAAGAACGCAAGATCGATTTTGATTTATCCTCGAATTTTTTGACAAGATTGTTTTCCTCAAATTTTTGGATAAGACCTTGAACATGATTTGGCGCTGTTTTGTGCATAGATTCTTCTTCGATGCTGTTTGTAAATTCGTTTGTGGACTGATGTGATTTTTCTACCTGTGATGGGACGCTTTCGTTTTCGTACGTTTCAAAATAGAATCCTGGAAAGTTTTTTAATTTCGCCTTTTTTTCGTTTTGAAGAGCCGTTCTCATCAAGAAGTCTTCTACCCAAGGTGCAACTTCCCTTTGATCGGAAAACCAAGCTCTCTCAATTTCCTCTTCTTCTTCTATGAGACTTTTTGCAATCACTTCAGCCAGACCTTCAAGGTGCTTCAGGGCTTGCGCATTCTTTTGCTTTTCAGGGATTGTTTTTAAAATAGGCGAAAATTGCGTTCTTATTAAATGCGATCTCACCGGCATGTCCTCAATCCATTGTCGGGGACTTGGAGTTAGGCTCTGGTTTTTATTGTTAAACTCTTGAACTGGCTTAAAATGAGAGCTTGTGCCTTGGAGACGTTGAGGATCTATCACAACTAGCTTCCTTTAAATGGCGTAGGTCAATCTCACCCTAGCGCGAAACGTTATTTATTTTTTGCTTGAAGGAGACGATCCAAACCAAGGCAAACAGCAACAAAAGTACTTTTTAAATCCCAACCCCAGTCTGCGATACCACTTTTGTTTTTTTGGTGCAGGCGCGTTCTTAATAGATTTTTGATCTTTAGAAGGGAGAGACGAATCCAAGTTAGGCAATTGATCTACATGGCTATCAGATTCTGCTTTGATTTCCTTCGAATGAGAATCTGGAACATGTACCTCAGCTTTTAAAGGAGCTAAAAATGGAGACGAATTTGTACGTTGCGATATCGGTGGGAGGACATTTTCGTCGTTATATTTTAAGAGAGCTCCCGTATCTTGCAATTCATTAGGAATGATATTCTTGTTTGTTTTGCTGCTTGAGGATAATTTTTGATCATTCTCAGATGAGCGAGATTGCCCTAAGTGAGGCAATTGATCTGAATGGCCATCAGGCTCTGCTTCGCTTCCATTTAAATGAGAATCTGAAAAATGTTCCTCAGTTTTTAAAGGGGCTAAAAATGGAGACGAATTTACAGATTGCAATATCGATGGGACATTTTCTTCGTTACCTTTTAAGGAAGCTTCCACTGATAATTCATTAGGACTAATATCCTTATTTATTTTGTTGCTTGAGGATAATTTTTGATCATTCTCAGATGAGCGAGATTGCTCTAAGTGAGGCAATTGATTTATATGGCTATCAGGCTCTACTTCGCTTCCCTTTAAATGAGAATCTGATAAAAGCTTCTTAGTATTTAAAGGAGCTAAAAATGAAGGCGAATTTACACGTTGCGGCGACAGCGGGAAATCTTCTTCGCTACATGTCTTACTTGTTGTGTAGTTTATGGATGATTTGCGTACAGCATGCTGAATTTTTTTCGCGGGCCCCGACGCAGAAAAAGGCGATTGCACAGAAGGGGGAGACACTTTTTGAATCACAAGCGTCCTTCCAAAGGATTGGCCTCTATCTCGATTGTCTAATTTTTTTACCGGAAAGTTGGTTCTGCTATACTCGGTAATGTAAGTAATAGGGGGGGGGATGGTTAAATTCCGACTAACTGAATGCGATTGCAGTAATTCTTTAACAGCATTAAGTAACTCCTTCTTAGTCTTCCCTCCCTCCGTCCTCCATTCAGCCTCACCTTCAGTTAGTGTAAAATTGGAGCTGTGTCGATTGTTGTTCTGCCGGATGACATGCTCTTGTAATGGAGTGACATCCGGTTGGTTTCGAGGAGGATTAATCTCATCCAAGACATTTGCATTAGCAGATTCAGATTGCACTTTTTGTGTGTGCCCGTCTCTTTCATCGTGGATGCTGTTAATATTTGCGTCTTCTCTACCTGGTATGGCTTTTCCGTTTGGGGTTGGCGTTTCAGAAGAAGGTGCCGAAATGGAAGCTAGGCTAGGCCGTTTCTGCTCTGACTCTCCTTGAGTACGCCAAAGAGAGAGAGCTCGCCGCAGCTTTCCCCCCTCTTGTCCATCGGTCTTTTGCGATCTCCCCGCCAGCAATGGATCTTGCTCTTTAGGTGTCGCTGCTTTAGATGCCGGTACTTTTTTTATGGAAGAAAGAGGCGTAGCGAACTTTACGTCAGCAGGTTCAGATTGAACTTCTTGCACATGCCCCACTCCTGCAACGGAGAGTCTGTCGATATTTTTTTTTCCTCTGCCCCGTACAACCTTCCCAATTGAGGGTGATGCGGCAGAAAGTGCTGAAGTGGATGAAAATGTAGGCGGCTTACTGCCTACAACAACGTGTTCTTTAATGCCGCGAGGGGGGGGGACTGGGAGCATCTTTCGCTCTTTCCATTTTCCACCGATCTTTTGCAATCCCTCCGCCGGCGAAGAATTTTCCCCGTTAGATGCTAGTCCTATAAGTGACGACCCTCCGATTGCTTGCATGTTTAACTATAGTCCAACTGAAACATTTTTCCGTTAAACAAATGCGGTAATAACCACCCAGTCGGCTAAACAACCTATTGCATTTATTGGTATTTTAATTCAATTCCGACCGGGCAATGATCGGAACCGGCAATCTGGGGCCAGATGAAAGCACTTTGCAGCGCAGAGCGTAAAGCCGGTGCAACACAGAAGTAATCGATGCGCCAACCGATGTTGCGCACTCGAGCCGAATTTTGATAGCTCCACCAGCTATAATGCCCGCCTTCCGAATAAAATTCGCGGAAGGTATCCAAGAATCCGGCGTTGAGGATCTTAGAAAACGCCTCTCTTTCTTCGAGAGTAAATCCGGCATTTCGGATATTTTGCCTGGGACGTGCAAGGTCAATTTCCTGATGAGCGACATTCATATCTCCGCAAAAGATCACGGGCTTTTTTCTTCCTAAGCGGAGAAGATGGTTGATGAAAGCAGGCGTCCATTCGCGAATGCGATAATCCAAGCGGGCGAGCAAGCGGCCGGAATTCGGCGTATAGACGTTGACGAGATAAAAATGCGGAAATTCCGCGGAAATGACCCGCCCCTCCCGATCGTGCTCAGGGACTTCAATGCCGGTGGTGACCAGCAAGGGAAGACTGCGTGTGAGCAAAAGGGTGCCGGCATAGCCTGGTCGTTGGGCGGCATTCCAAAAGAGATGCCAGCCGGAGGGCCACTGGAGATCTGCAACTTGGTCCGGGCGGACCTTGATTTCCTGCAAACAAATAACGTCCGCTGCTGATTCTTCCAAAAAGTTGAAGAACCCCTTGGTGAGAATTGCCCGCAGGCCGTTGACGTTCCAAGAAATCAGTCTCAAGGGATCGCAAATGTTAGGGCGTTTATTAACTAAACATTCACATGTTGCAAGAAATTGCCATAAGGTCGCCAGCAGGTTTGCCCCAGGCATTATCGCCCCAACTGGTCTGTAGCATCAAGACATAGCCCGGTTGTTGCTTCGCGCTTGCGCCAAAAATTCCTGGCAACAACATGTAATTATTTAATTACAAAAATGCTCTAACCGACTGCTTACATCTCTCTGGCACACCGCTGGATAAAGCCTCTTTTGCACTAGAACCTATCAGAAAGTAAATTCAAATTCGGCCAGGACGGCATGGTGGTCTGAGCAGGGTGTGGGCAAAACCGCACTTTTTGTTTTGCGGAAGAAGGCGTTGTAGAAGATGTGATCAAGGACATAAGGGCGTCTTCTCCAGGTGGGAATGGAATTCTGGGAGGTGGCAAAACCCGCGTTGCGAAATTGTTCTACGACGTCTTCGCCCGGTCCACAGTTAAAGTCTCCCCCAAGGATTGTGGGTAAAGAGGTCTCTCGTAAAATTTTTTCCACTTCGTTTCGCTGCTGAGGATAATCATTGCTTGTTGCGTAAATCATGAAAAAGGCTTGCAAATGGGTGTTGAGAATCCTGACCTCTCGTTTTCCAAAAAACGTTGTGACTCCTATGAGTTGGCGTGGGGTAGGTTTCACTTTTTTGCTTTCAAATTCGAATTGTAGCGACGGCGCTGGCAATATTTCGGAGAAAAAATCCTTGAGTGGAGTTTTTGCAAAGATTGCGAGGGCGATTCCAAATGGAAGTTCATCGGAATTTACAGGAGGATAGGCAAATACCGATTGCATTTCGGGGAATGCCTGACGAAGCCAGGTGTAATTTTGAGGCGGCTCGATCTGCAAGCCTTCGGGCCGAGCTTGTTCGACTTCTTGAAGCAGGATGACGTCGGCCTCTTGCTCCTGCAAAAATTCTGTCGTTGCAGGCAAGGAGATACAACCGCTGTTGGAATTTTCTTCATTCCAACTTTGTCCAAACTGCATATTGAAAGTCAAAACACGAAAGGCCATAACGCAGAGATTCTTAAATTCGGAAAGATGAGGGTATTTATAGCGAAAGGGCACCAAAATAAGCATGCCTTTCCGGCTCTTTTCTCCGAGGCCCAGCAGCCGCCGGATCATCTTTATAGCGAAGCACCTATAAAATGACAGCAACTTTGTGGGTCTTTTTCCCTCAGCCCTTGTTGCGCAAGCAAGTCCATATCATAGATATGGCCTTGCTTTTGCGCCGCGCCCGAAGAAAAAATACCCTTCAAATTTGTGGTCATTTTATAGGTGTTTCGCTATATTTTGCCCCCCGCCTGGAATAAAAAATTCTTTCAAATCCATACTCATTTTAGAGTTTTTGATATAACACGCTAAAGTTATGTCACTTTTGGAAACTCTAAAAACAAAAAGCAAATTTTGGCCAACAAGCTTTTCCTATTTCTTTACCGTCCCCCCAAAGAATAAGGCTGTCTTTTCCGAATTTGCAAAAATTGCTCGTATGCGCTCCGCCAATTACTGCTGGCACGAGGATAAAATTGCTTGATGGGAAAAGAAGCACGCACAATAGCTCGCATCTCAGAAAGAGAATGAATTTCCCTATGGGCCACAGCCTGAAGGAGAATGTTGCCAATGGCGGTGCTTTCCACGGGCCCTGCCAGGATGGTCCGACCTGTAGCATCGGCTGCAAACTGATTGAGGAGATCGTTTTTACTGCCTCCGCCCATAATATGAAGATAACGAATCGTCCGAGATGTCAACCGCTCCAGGACGCTGAGTGTGTCTCGATAGAGTAGGGCGAGGCTCTCCACGATGGCTCTTGTAAATTGGCCGGGGGTTTCGGGGACTGGTTGGCCTGTTTCCCGACAAAACGCCACAATCTTTGCTGGCATGTCTCCGGGGGCGACAAATCGCGGATCGTCGGGATCAATCAAACTGCGGTGTAACTCGGAGTCGGCTGCCATACTCACTAAGTCCTGATATTCAAATATCCGCCCTTCGCGCTCCCAGTGACGACGGCACTCCTGCAAAATCCATAACCCGATGATATTTCGTAGAAACCGGATTGCCCCCCCCGCTCCCACCTCATTGGTAAAGCCAGCTTGGCGCGCTTCGGGGCTTAAAAGGGGGGCTCGAAGCTCCACACCGATTAAGGACCACGTACCCGAGTTGAGATATGCCCAATCTGGCAGTTCACTTGCGGGCACCGCGGCTATGGCACCAGCCGTATCATGCGAACAGGTGGCAATCACTTGGACATTAGTCAAGCCGGTCTCTTTTTCGACCTCCGGGTGGAGAGGGCCAAGCAGAGTCCCCGAAGTTACAATTTCCGGCAACAACCGGGAAGGCAATCTGATGAGATCGCAAAGGAGCTTGGACCAGGTTTTCTGTGTGGGGTTGTAAAGTTGGGTGGTACTCGCGAGGCTCACTTCAGCTCGACGGACACCGCTAAAAAGAAAATTAAAAAAGTCCGCTATGCCCAGGAACCCCTGTGCTGCTTGTAGGAGGTTCGGACAGTGCTCCAAATCAGCCATCAGCTGATAAAGAGTATTAATCATCATAAACTGAACGCCGGTCTCGGCGTAAATCAGCTCTTTTCCAATGTCTTCAACAGCACGCGCATAAAAAGATTGTGTGCGAGCATCGCGATAGATGTAAGGCGGTATTAAGATCGGCTGCGACGCGCCGGACCACACGTAGTCCACCCCCCATGAGTCGACACTTAAACTTCTGATCGAGATGTGTCGCCTCGCAATTTTGCGCAGCCCAACCTTAAGTTCGCGGTATATGGCAAGAAGGTCCCAACGCGTTGAATCCAAAATAGAAACAGGATGGTTCGGAAAACGATGGATTTCTTCAATCTCAACTCTGTTTCCAACTAGACTCCCCAACACCACTCGTCCGCTCTCGGCTCCCAAATCACACGCGATATAGTGACTGGTGCCGTTGGTTTTTTCTGACGTTAAAGACGGCATACGAAAAGTGTGTTATCAACACCATTCTCAAGAATCGTAAGCAAGAAGAATCCTTTTGTCTTTCCGTTGCGCCTTCTTTTTCCAATCAGTTATAAAAGCCCCAGTCTTTCAGCTGCCTGCTGGACATCCTTATCGCCTCTGCCTGAAAGATTCACGATAATGGTTTGGTTCCGAGGCAAAGTTGGCGCCACTTTATAAGCGTAGGCAACGGCGTGGGCCGATTCTAAGGCGGGAAGGATTCCCTCAAGTTGAGCCAGTGTTTTAAAGGCTTCCAATGCTTCCTGGTCAGTTGCA
>PSRL01000012.1 GCA_003176035.1 Verrucomicrobiota bacterium | reverse complement strand
GGGCGATCAAATGCGTTTGATTCTAACGGAAGCAGATTTATTTGATTTTATTCAACAATTTAAGGCGCGACTGTATCGACCGGGCCATTCTAGTTTGGAAGTCATCAAAGGAGACAACGATGAGTGATGAAAAATTCGATTTACGAGCATTTGCAAAAGAAACGTATCGAGTGAACGTTGACAAGGGATTTGAGTTGTCTTTCGAGGGTCTCCCAGATGACGTTGTGGTTAAAATGAAACTGGGAATATTGGGGTTGGTAACCTCCGAGATCGGCGAGGCAATGGAAGAGATCAGAAAAGGAACCCCACCGCTCTACCTTTCAAACTCACTGAAGCCTGAAGGACTTGCAGTCGAGTTAGCAGACGCAGTGATTCGAATACTCAACTTCTGTGAGCGCGAGGGTATAGACCTGATCCAAGCAATGCAAATCAAACATAACTATAACAAAAATCGTTCGTATAAGCATGGGAAGTTGGCATGAAAACCAAAGTTATCAACCTTTTAGGTGGTTCCGGGCTGGGTAAGTCCACCACCGCGGCGCTGTTGTTCGGCGAGCTTAAACTCCTTGGCAAGCAGGCGGAACTGGTTCGGGAGTACGTGAAGGAATGGGCTTGGGAGGGGAAGCCAGTTGGAGTTTTTGGTCAAAATATCATTTACGGCCAGCAACTCGCCCGGGAATCGATGCTTTACGGGAAGGTTGAGTACATCGTTACCGACTCGCCATTGATCCTGGCGGCCATCTACCAAAAGTTCTACACTGGCAAGGATACCATCGCAGCTTGCATATTCAATGATCTTGAGAGCGCAAAACTCCAAGGGGTTGAGCACATCAACATCGTTTTGCGCCGGAACAAAGTTTTCGACCCGCGCGGCCGGTATGAGACTGAAGCGCAAGCGCGAATGGTGGATGTGGCGGTGGTTGAGTATCTGAAGGCAAACAATCAACCCTTTATATTCGAAGACGGCGACGATCGGGCCAGAATCCAAAACATCATCAAGGCGGTGGTCAATGAGTAGTTCCCTAAAGAAAGTCTATATTTGCAGTTCGCTTCGCACTGAGGTCTACGAGCGAGTCTCGAAGCTGCTCGATGAAGTCCTCCCCAAAGCCATTCATTTGCGGCCCTTCAAAGAGCAAAAAGGGAACCGCCTCAACCACGTCGAGGTCGACGTCGCGATGATCCACCACGCAGATGAAATCTGGGTAGTTGGGGAATTCGGTCGCGATTGCTCATTTGAAATCGGCTACGCAACCGGAATAAAAAAGCCAATCATCATGTGGCGGGATTTCACGAACGCCAAAAACATCGAGCATGATTGGATGATCTACCATGGAGTGAATAGTGGGTTGATTCAAATCCGTGATGTGGAAAAGTTGGGCGAAGAACAAGGTAAGCAATATGAGCGCAAGAGTTTGATAGGAGAACTGTGATGAGCGCGCAATACGTTTTCAAGAAGTTACGCGACCCAGAAAATAGCCACGACAACACTGATGTTATCGTCAGGCTTAGTGCGGTAACGCTCGATGAGCTTGAGCGGGCATTCGGTGAATTCCTCCGAGCCTGCGGTTTTGATGGCAGTATCAAGGTCAACATTGATGTCGATGTTGAAGTCGCTAAGGATTCGGAGTTCGCTACTAAATCAGATTACAGCGACGACTACCTCTCAGGTTCGGATGATCCAACTTGGGGATGAATAATGGATAATTCAGAACTAAAAATTGGAGACCAAGTCAAGCTTAAATCCGGCGGCCCGATAATGACTGTGGAGTATATTGTTGCAGGAACGCGA
Organism: Verrucomicrobiota bacterium; assembly: GCA_003176035.1. GTDB lineage: Bacteria > Verrucomicrobiota > Verrucomicrobiia > Chthoniobacterales > Xiphinematobacteraceae > Xiphinematobacter. The sequence goes on along the minus strand of PSRL01000012.1, from coordinate 3,715 downwards.
GACTATTGTCACGAAACCTTCATGCACACGGTTTGGTTTGAGGGAAGTGATGTGCGCAAGAGCAATTTCAATTCAAAGACCCTGGAGAAATGTGAATAAAAAGGAGCAGTTTGGGAGAGTAGCGGAGATGGAAAACACGGACCCATTCGTTTCACTATTCTTGGTCCTTCAATCTCCCACAATCATAAGAACTACAAGCGATGTAGAGGTGAATATCTTCATGCGTATTGGGCCGGGCGATATCCAGCATGGGAACAAGATTATTCCCATAATCATTTGAAGCGATATGCGACCTGGGTCGGGGAAAACCTTACTATTTCAAGCGGAGGTTTGAATGAAACGGTCTGAAATGCTAAAAATCATCGAAAATGTTATTAATGCCCCACGCTTTAAAGCTGATCCTAAAGTGATCGCCGAAGACGTGCTTAAGGCTATCGAGTCTCTAAGGGCGCGAGGTGATCTTGCTAGCTTTACTGAAGGGGGGGAGTGGGAATCAGAATACCAGGACGCTCCTCAGAAAGAAAAGATTCCTGATCTCGACTCAAAAGATATCTACTTGCGAGAAGGTGATCGGATCGTTGGCCTCCATGCGATCGGGTATGCTGAGCCCACTGAACTTAAAGTACACGAGTTTGATGGCTCCACAACAATCGTCAAAACTGATTTTATAGAACTTGAAAAATGGGGCAACAACTACAACGAAAAATTAGAAAAGATCGGTCGCGGAAGTTTCCGAATCTTTGATTTGACTATCGAACACACCGCTAAAGCTTATGAGGAAGAAGGTTGGGTGCGGTTTGTGCCAGATTTTCTGGAGGGTAAATGATCTTCCCGAAATATATCCTTCGAAGCGATTTCCGAATCCTGAAGTTTCGTCGAGCTATCCCCCACATGGATGTTGCCGAGTACGGGAGGATGTGGGACGCTGGTACGATCACTTGGCGGGCGGCTTTTGAGATCATGAGTAAACATGACTTGTTTTATTGGGGTCGAGTTAGTTTGGAGGTGGAAAAGTGAAATACGGCCACGAAGATAAGAAGACTGGCATAGGGCTTAGAAAAGATGTATATGCAGATCACTTTGCCGCGCCGTCAGACATCAAAACCAACTACATGGTCACTCTTTACGGAGACACAATTCTCGAAGGAGAAAACCCAAAAGAATTGGCTAAGCAAATCTATGCGATCGGCGATATGGATTAGGAGAAAAAGTGAGCGATGAGAAAGCGTTTATTTACAGTTATGATGAGGATACTAAAGCTATAGCCTACATAGATATTCTCGGTTTTTCACAACTAACCCAACAGAAAACTAATGAACCGATAAAAAGCGGGGGGCTTGAAATTTGGAGTATGGTGAACGCTATTTATTCCCACAAAGAAAGGATGAGATGTGGTCGTAAACGTGATGTCCCAGTGAGTCCACATTGTGATGGTCTGTCTTTCAAATCACAATCTGTTTGGCCTCCAGAAGGATCTGTCAATTTCATTCTAATGAGCGACTGTGCTGTTCTCTACAGCAACTCTTTAACTCATCTCTTTGAGACGGTGTCTCTTGTTTTTGGCGCTGCAACCGTATATGCAGTTCCTATTCGGGCGGGAATTGCTATCGGTGCAGTTTTTCACTCAGAGTTGTCGGAAGGATCGCATATTGTACATATTTTGTATGGTGAGGCTTTTACTCGTGCCAGTTGTCTGGAGAGATCTATTGGGGGAACAGGAATGCGAGTTTGGCTAGATCCAGAAGTAGAAAAACTTGGAGAATCCATTGGATTGGTCCATAGAATTATCCCCTCGACTTCCGCGATTACGCCCATCCCTGCTCAGATGAAATGGTGGCTAAATTGTTTTGGGGAAGAATATGAAAAAACCAAGACAGCAAACGAATTGGAGAGACAGTTTAGTCGTTGGTTTACAGAACAAAATACCAAAAATTGGTTTAAAGGCGACAATATGGAGGATACCAAGAGGGTATTTCAATATGCGGTGGAAGATCTAAGATCTTTTTAATACTCAAAAGAGTTTTTTACCTCTGATACGGATCGTTCGGGTCATCCGGCCCGGTCTTGGGGTGAATCAGGTTCGGTAGGATTTCATTCCCATTCAAATCCCGGCGCCTAACCAAGAACTCTTTCGCCAGCAACCATTGTTCATGGGCTTTAACGTGCGCTACTTGCCCACCATTGTCCGGCACGAAGACCTGGGTGAATCGGTTCACATGCATCGCTCGCACAGCCCGGAACTGCACTGCCGCCTCGTAATGGACCGAATAGATCGTTCCCGGGTCCGGTCCTCGGCCTGGCAACCACTGAATTGAGCCATTGGGGTCTAATTTGAAGTCGGAATCAACGTAATACTCCCGCCGGGCGTCGGCGCACACATTAACCACCAAAGCCTTATATTTTAAGACATCCAGGTTCCCGTCTTGGCGCTTGACCCTTTGGTAGAAGATCTCGGTGTAGTCCCGGAGCTCCACCAGGGTGAAATACTGAAGCTCTACCCCGCGCTCAAACGTAGCAGAGATGGTATTCCCGTCCGCTAAGCCCTCGGGCAGGATCAGTTTCTCAAGGTTCTGGTTTTGTATAAAAGCGATACACTCGATCGGATGCACGTCGAGCCATCCCGAACCATTGCAGAGGTCGCAATCGGGGGAGTGCTCCCCGCCGTCGACTGAAAGCACGTTGCTACATGGCATTGTACGAAAAACCTTAATTCTTGTGCCCTTGGAGATTAAGAGCTTATCGAACTTAGCGAGGTCTAAGTCAACTCGGCCCGGATCGGGCTTCCCCGGAACACGAACTGGCGGTTTTTCCCGCCAGCCTTGAGGTCTTACTTTTTTGTCGGGAGGATTGCCGGTCATCTGGGACCGTCCTTGCTTTACTCGTTAGAGCCGAAGATTTTTTCGTATTCTTCCTTGCTCATTCCCATGGATCGGGCGATCTCTTGGTCGTAGTACGACTTCCGGAGCGCGCCTTGGTCGGGTTTCACGTTATGGACGCCTTGGATTCGCTCGATTTGGTCTTGGGAGAAATCGTAGCCCTTCGCGATGAGGTCGTTTATATCAGCTTTGGCGCCTTCGGACTTCTTGAGATCTTCTTTCACTTCCGTTTCGTTCAAATACCCGCCCTTTTTGATGATCTCTTGGCGGTCAGCTTCCGATTTTTCAATGTAGGCATCCACATCCCAATGTGTGTTGCGGCCGAGAGTGCCGGCGGAGATTGAAGTACGGGTGCTCCATTTAACGGATTTTTGGATCTTGTCCAGGCCGGCTAGTGCTTGATCGGCGCTTTTGGGGGCTTCGTGCTTGAGGTTTTCGTCTTCGCCCATTTCCGGTTTGGGGGCGGTGATTTCTGATTCATCTTGGCCCTTGAATTTGGACTGGGCTTCTTCTTTGAGCTTTTCGGCTTGCATCTCAGCTTTGACGAGTTTGAGGTTGCCGTTAGCTTTAACGATGCGTTCTTTGACTTGCTCTTTGGTGAGGTTGAGCGCCTTGGCGAGTTTCACGATCTTCTTGAGACTCTTTTGCACTTTCTTTTCCATTTCAGCCTTTTCTTCGTCTTGAGCTTCTTTAAGCTGATCGATCGCTGCGTCTTCTTTTTGCTCGATAGCTTCGTTCTTTTTGGGGTCCTGGCTTTCGCCTTGCTTCGGTTGGTCCATTTCCGTACCTTCACCTTTGGTCATTGCAGCGTTAACGACTGCGTAGGGGTTATCAACTTT
>PSRL01000032.1 GCA_003176035.1 Verrucomicrobiota bacterium | reverse complement strand
CTGATATTTTCGGGGAATTCGCTCATCCCAACGCCATTGATCCGCTCGTCGGCCGAGGTTCCAGCGATTGGCAAAGTGCACATTAGCGGCGCTGTATAAAGCAAAACGACGAGACTTGCTCAAGGCTACGGAAAAGTGGGTGTATTTTAGCGCCGTTTCATCAGTTTCTTGACCGTTTTGATCTAACAACTTCGCAGCGTCATCCCTGAGCGGTTTGCTTAAATCCGGAAGCAAAACAGGGTATTGAGACCCCAGAAAGTTTTCGTCGAATCCATTCCGTTGCACCGATTGGGTCATCCGTACCAGAGGCGATCTTCGCGAGGGTCGGGGGCGCGCCTCAAATTTAAAAGGCAAGGGATCAACTTTTGCTGTTTGTGAAGAAAGGGTGAGATCGAGATGGATTGGAATGGTAACCGGTCCAATTGTGCTGATATTGATCGGCTCCGCCAATTGGGTGAGAGCGGTGGATGGCACCGATAGCGAAGGCGGTAGCAGCTGCTGGGTGGCCGGCCGTGAGTTGGGCTCCGTGGATTGAATGCGACTAGAAGCTGGTGAAAGGAGGGGAGTCGGCCCCGTATTTTGCAAGAAGATTGGCTGTAAAAGGGGATGGTCGGAAAGAGTGGCTTCCAAGATTTCCAGAATTCGACTAATGCGAATTCCTTCATTTGCAATCCAGTCGATGAGGGTTTCATCCATGGTTTCTTCATCATAGTCACGCCCGTCACGGGTCTGGATGCGACCATCCCGCATCCTGGGAACGCCTGAATGATGCAGCGCCACAACAAACCAGTCGTTATTAAACACCGGAGAACCTGAGGATCCGCCTAACGTGTCAGTCGAATACCACAGGACGTCTGGCGCCCGATGAAGAAGACGATTGTCACGGACACAGATCTGTTTGCGTTCTCCATTAGGATGTTGAATAATCGTCAACCATTCTCCATCCAGGACCTTCCCCAGCTTGCCAATCAAGGGCAGTACGCCGAATTCGTCCAAACTGTCGCCGTTTGAACTTGGTTCCACTGCAACGACGCTAAAATCCAGTTCTTGAGAGGTAAAAAAAAGCTGATTCGGATTCAGCCTAAAAATGACGGCTTTCTTTGGTTTCCCTGCTATATCCCGCTCATATTGAAAGTGAATCTCCGAATGGACTGAAAGGTCCGCATTGGGCAACACGTGATTGTTTGTGATCAAAACACAGGAGGCGATCAGAAAACCAGTTCCCCAGCCGGCGGTGTTCCCCGATTTATCGACAATGTGAATGCGACCCACTGAACGGGCCGCTCGAGTTCCGCGTTCCAAGTAATTGATACTCATCAATTCATTGCCATTGATGATCCTTTCGAAGGTATGCCACGCGGCTTGGTCATCCTCCATCGAATCCTGCAAGAAACTGCGGCGCTGCTCTAGTTGATCATGTGTTGAAAGCTCCCTGGGGGTTTTGCATCGCAGAAGGTCGCGAAGTTGCCGAGGATCAAAGTTAAGGCGTTGCTCAGCCTTGCGTATTTTTTCAATAAGAATTCCCATAGGTTCCAAGAGATTAGTTTCCAAATATATAGGGAAATTATCAGTTCTTCAAAAACTTCCGGGAAAAAGAGACGATTTTGAAATTGCCAGTGGAATACTCAAAAAGCCCTTGTTCCTATACTTGTACTCAACAAAGGGCTTATAGCGCCCGCTTTCCCTCCTCTCCCGAAAATTCTGGCAACGTCGGTCTTCCCAGGTTTTGGGAGACATTCCATAGCTTTTTCTCCACAAATCTCTCAACTGAAAGTTGAGCTCATACTTTCGTTTTATATTTTAAATGAGATACTTATGAAAATTTTGGATTGACCTTCGACTGACTTTATACTTTATTTTTTTTCGTGGTAGTTCACTTGGTCTCGCCGGTTGAGTTCCCGGCGGGGCCTCTTTTTGCAGAGGGTCGCGGATTGGGGATGATCAGACCAAATTTTTGACAAGAATCCGGGAATGCCGGCCGCTGGCCTCATACTTTTTCCGGCGTTCCGCAGGGAGATCATCGGGATCTGCGGTAGTATAACCGCCTTTTTGTCGCAGATAATTAAACGCTTGGGTGGAGAGCGCGACAAGCCGTTTGAGGCCTTTACTGCGCGCGAGGCTTTCTATAAAAGCCATTAATTTGCGGCCATAACCCTGGTTTTCGTAGTTGCTGGACACATAGAGACAGGCCATCTCGCCGGTTGCTTCGTTGGGATAAACATGCAAGGCAACGCATGCCACTATGGTGCGATCATTTTCCAGAACCCAGTAATCCCCGATATGAGCCAAAATTTCGGCTCGTGTGCGGCGTACCAATTCCTCGTTTTTGACGGATTGTCGAAGCAAAGTCATGACATTCCGAATGTCCTTTTTATAGATGCGACGAATTTGTTGATACTCGTCGGAATGGATCATCGTTCCGAACCCTTCGTTGCTGAAAATTTCCGTGAGCAATGCCTCGTTGACATTTCCATCTAAAATGTGAACACGCGGGACTCCCTGTCGACAGACAAGGGCACCGCGATTGAGCTTGGATACGAGATTCTGTGGCCAATCACTGCGATGACGGGCGGCAAGTTCTTCGGACTCAAATATCGAAATTTCTCGTGGCAGTCGAATTGCTTGTTCAAATGCCGAAGAGGGAGCGAGGAAGATCACCTTTGCGGCTTTCAGTTCTTCCGCTACTTCAGCTGCTATCACATCGGAATTGACGCGATACGTACGGCCTTCACCATCAAAGCCAAGCGGAGGAAGCACTGGCACGATGCCTTCACTTAAAAGGAGGTGCAGTGCCTTGGAATCCACCCGTTCCACGCGGCCAGTAAACTGATAGTCTTCTCCTCCTAAAATCCCGGCGGGGTGGGCTACGATAGCGTTCAAGTAGGCAGCGCGTAAATCCACGCTGGAAAGGCCTTCCATGATTTTATTGGTTAACCGAATTGCTGCATCAATACTGATTTGTAGAGAAGCTTCATCCGTCACTCCCGTACCGTCGGAATTGGAGAGTACGATCCCTCGTTCACGTCCCAACTGTTCAATTTGAAAACTGGCTCCATGCACGAGAACCACTTGAATGCTCAGGGAGCGCAACACGGCCAGATCCAATAAAATATTGGAAAAATTTTCTGATCCGATAACGGCACCATCAATTGAAACCACAAAAATACGTTCCCGAAATCGAGGAACGTATTGCAAAATTTCGCGGAGATCAGAGACATTCACGATAAGTCACAAAGTTTCGAATTGCCAGAGCGTTTATTACTCATTTGATCCAGCAGCCGTCGGATTGCAAGCCGGCTATGCGAGTCTTTCGCCATACATAACTCATTTATAAATATCCTCCTCCTAGGAAATCCGACGAAGCTCCCCAACGAGCACTTCTTCTATTAATTTTTTGAATCCTTCGGGATCCTCCAATGGAGCCAATACCCCCCTGTAGGAGACCAACTGTAAACTTCCTCTCGGTAATAACTTCACCATTTTTTCGCCGCGTTCAAATGGAAATAATGGAGATTCTTCCGGCCAAAGTATGGTCACGGGTTGCGGAATGCTGGGCAATCGCTGGAAGAGGGGAAAAGAGAGCTTTCCGTTGAAAAGCCCAAAGATAGCATAATGTGCTCCATACTGTTGCGCGCAGGTGGTAATCACACTGAGCATTTCCTCGCTCAAATGCTCGGGTTGAGAGACCCCAAACCGACAAAGCCAGATTTTGAGAAAATGTTCGCTTGCCAGGTAGTTTCTATAAATGAATTCCCGAAAGAGCGGAAGACGTCCCATCAATCCGACACCACTGGGGCGACGCCGCCTCCCGGATTCCATAAGATTTTGAGGCTGATAAAGGATGAGACGTGCAATACTCTCCGGATGTTTGGAGGCCGTCAATAGCGCCAGGGCGGCGCTGATGTCGCTGGCAATGACGATAGCGGGCCGGCCGCCGGAGGCTTCAAAAAAAAATTCCCGTAACGCGCAAACATGTTGATCCGCGTCCAAAGCATTCGCAGGACGTTGGGATTCCCCAAATCCTATGAGATCGGGAGCCAGCACCTGCCAATGAGAAGTAAAATGCGGATATACCTTGGACCACTCGTAGGAAGACGCGCCAAAATAGATGCCGTGCAAGAAGATAAGAGGTTCTCCCGCTCCCGCGGTGTGGTAAACCATTTCGCCGTAGGTAGTTTGAGAAACACGAGTGGCGAAGACGGCCGGAGAAATACTATCGGGGATCAATCGCGATGCCGCTTTCTTAGCCGCATATCGCAAGGCAAGTGCCAGGCCTCCAACTAACCCCACCCCAAGGCCAAGGCTGAAAGCCGAATTTTTCTTCCATTTGTCAAACATGATTTCGAGGCGAACAGCAGCCTTAATAAGCCGCATTGATACCTTTTGAAAAGACTCTTAACAGCGCCATCGTCCTTTTCCTACGACATCACAAAGTCACCTTTTTGTTGCCGGGTACAATTTTTCCAATGACTCGAGCGCGTGTGGCGCGAATGACGATGGGGGCATTTTTTTCGGACACAATTAATACCATTCCAATGCCCATGTTAAATACCTGATACATTTCCCGGCGATCCACTTTTCCTCCGTTTTGGATGAGCTGGAAAATAGTAGGTATTTTCCAAGAGGCCGTATCAATGTCAGCATTGCAGTCCGCAGGCAATACTCTCGGCAGATTATCCTGAAGTCCTCCACCGGTGATGTGCGCTGCGGCGTGAAGAACGCCTTCAGGGAGGGCGGCTAAAATGGGCTGATAGTTGCGGTGCACGCGCAGCAATTCTTCTCCTACGGTCCTGCCCTTTCCGAGCCGGGAATTTGGTTTGAGGCGCAATTTGTCAAAAAGGACCTTTCGCGCAAGTGAGTAGCCATTGGTATGGAGTCCGTTGGAAGGCAGTCCTAAAATGAGATCTCCCGGCCGGACCGAGGAGCCGTCCAGTATTCGTTTGCGATCGACAACTCCCACAATGCAGCCTGCAACGTCATACTCACCTTTTTTATAAATCCCGGGCATTTGAGCCGTTTCCCCGCCAATCAGAGCACAGCCACCGGCTTTGCAGGCTTTTGAAAATCCGGAAAGGAGTTTTTTAAAAACGGTGGGGTCGAGAGACTCGGCGGCAAGATAATCTAAGAAAAACAAAGGCTTCGCGCCAATGACCGCAATGTCGTTGATACAGTGATTGACGAGGTCCTGCCCCACCGTATCGTGCCGGTTCATGGCAAACGCTACTTTTAACTTGGTTCCAACGCCATCCACACTGGAGACTAAGACGGGATCAGAGAACTCGCGAAAATCGGGACGAAAGAGCCCTCCAAAGCCTCCTATACTTCCTATGACTTCCGGCCCATGGGTTGCACGAACCAAACGCTGAATTCCCGACTTTACTATATTGCCTAAATCCACATCCACACCCGCAAGGGCGTAGGCTTTGCTTTTTGACATAAATTACGGAAGATAGGGAAAGAGAACCGGTTGATTTTGTCCCGCTTCGGCGATTAAATGTGTCTGTGAACGCCTCCGTTCCATCACATGCTTATCCAATTCCTTATCGAAAGGCACCGGATAATTGCCTGTGAAACAGGCCAGGCAAAATTGGTTTTCTGATTGTTGAGCAGCTTGCACCATCCCGGCCACGTCCAAATAACCAATGCTGTCCGCTTCCAAATAGCGTGCGATTTCATTCAACGTGCATTGATTTGCCAAGAGCTTATCGGGGTTCGGAAAATCGATTCCATAATGGCAGGGGAAACGGTGAGGCGGACAGCTGACTCGGATATGCACTTCTTCAGCGCCTGCTTCCCGCAGATTCACCACACGTGCCCGAGCGGTGGTTCCTCGCACAATAGAATCATCCACCACCACGACCCGCTTTCCGCGTACCACCTCGCCGATGAGGTTCAATTTGACTCGAACATTAAAATCGCGAATCAATTGAGAGGGCTGCATGAAAGTGCGGCCAATGTAATGATTTCGAACAAAAGCCAAATCGAATGGAATTCCTAATTCTTCGGAAAATCCTAAAGCAGCATAAGTTCCCGAGTCCGGAACCGGCACCACGACATCGGCTTCCACGGGGTGAAGACGTGCCAGTTCTCGTCCCATCCGAACTCGAACCGCCTTGACATTGACGTTTCGGATAGTGCTATCCGGACGAGCAAAGTAAACATACTCAAACATACAGAAAGCGCTACGACCATCTGGGAAAGGCCATTCGGATCGCACGCCCTCTTCGCTGATGATCACGACTTCACCGGGTTCAATTTCCCGAATGAACTCCGCATGAATCAAATCCAAAGCGCAAGTTTCAGAGGAAAGAATATAGGCATTATTGAGCTTTCCCAAACACAGAGGACGAAAACCATAGGGATCGCGAACGCCGATGATCTCGTTCTCACTCATGAGAACCATGGAAAAGGCGCCCTCTAATCGGCGTAAGGCCGCCATTGCCGTGCTGGCTGGTCGAGGTTGAGCCAGCAAATGCAGAACGATTTCGCTATCCACCGTGGTTTGAAAAATGGAACCTCGGCTTTCCAGTTCTTCCCGCAGAATAGCCGCATTGACAAGATTTCCATTGTGTGCGATAGCAAGCTGCCCGCGCGCTGTATCCACAACAAAGGGTTGAGCATTCTTAACGTTGCTGGAGCCGGTCGTGGAATATCGAACATGGCCGATGGCACGGTTTCCCTTTAGTCGATGCAGTTCCTCGACAGAAAAAACCTGGGAAACAAGCCCCATATCCTTATGGAGCATAAATGGACTCTCCTGACCCTCGCTCGTTGCTATGCCGGCGCTTTCCTGCCCTCGGTGCTGAAGTGCAAACAATCCGTAGTAAGTGAGAATTGCGGCGTCAGGATGCCCAAATACAGCAAAAACTCCGCATTCATGAGTGGGTTTAAAAGACGGGCGCAAGGCTTAAGATAAAAAATGCTTTTAGGGCAGAACACTAGCACAAATTGTCCCCGCGGGATAACAGGAAAAATCAGGATTTTAATCTTCTCTGGCCAGAAGTTCCGCGCCATAGCGATCTGGCGGTTTAATCTCCTTATTATAAGTGTCTAAGGGATGTTGTGGTTGGGGTCGGCGGTTTCCATTTTCATCCAGGGGCACCAGCCGAAAGGTAAATTTTGCCTTCCGAGTCGCTAAAATTTGAAGTTTGTTGGGGCCTTTGAGCCGGATTGCCTGGCCGAGGCAATATACCGAAAAAACACGTCCGCGAGTCGTGATCGCCTCCATCAGATAACGCACAATTTCCTCTCGGACTGTGTCGTTCCTTTTTTTGAGGCCAACACGAGCGTGATTTGCAAAGGTGATCGGGAAGACCCCATCCGATTGGAAGAGGTCAATTTCGGAAATTTCTCCTCGTTCAAAAAATGCCCCGCCTCTGGTTTCATAAGGGGGTTTGCTGCTCAGTCTTCTTTGAAAATGATCGACTATGAGCTCAATGTCCTGTTCCTGCAAAGGCCTACCTCTCAGTTCTGCTGTTGCTCTTTGGCTCCACCGAAAATCATGTAATAGAGCCTTCAGGAGGGCCCCTTGGTGGCGGAGAACTCCATTAATATTCACAGCGCCTGGCAAAACCGGTTGATCGGTGATAGAAAAAATATCACAGAGGCGCCAGGCGGTCCATTCTCGGCTGGGAGAGAGCGGATCGCGGTCCCAAATGCCCGGTTGCTGACCCGATGGATAAAATTCCGGTTGACCAATCCGGAGGCTTCTTCCTCCGCCCCTGGCACGTCCTATATTGAACGAACTGACCCTGCTGGGATCAAAAACATGCCCGAGTTCCGCTATGCTTTTTAATGGAGTTTCGGGGAAAACTGCGGGTGTATAGCGGCCGGAATTATTTCTTGGGTCTTCAGTATAAACCGGATCTCCCCATTCTTCAAAATCAACATGAGAACCGCGTACCAAACCGAACGAACTGCCCTTATCCCTCTTACCCGGAAAATGATCCGCACGCGCTGTCTGTAGAAAACGAGTGTATGAATTTTGTAGGGCTCGAAGATCATCCAGGGCGGCATTTCTGGAAGGCGCTATATTTCTTTCACCCAATAAAAGCTGTTCGTTGAGCGTGCGCGGATCGCCAACTTGCGCCGGACCAAGTTTAGTACCTTGTAGGTCTGAACTCCGAATATGCCATCGAGCTCTTTGCGCTTCTTGTCCGTTGTTTTCTCTCATTGCAATGTTGTTTCCCAGAATGGGAAGATATCCAAAACCATCGATCCAGCCTTGGTCATTCACGAGGAGACACTCGGTCTCATAATCGGCGTTGCCCGTACATCGGAGGTCAGTGCGTACCACATAATAGGATTTTCCTACCTCGCTGTCCCTGTGAGTCTGATAGGTCACTCCGGAAAAAGTTCGCCTTTGTGGGTCCAGGCCCAAAGGGGTAAAAAATTGCGCTCCGTGGGGAAATAAATCAGGAGGCGGCAAATCCGGAAATGTGGTCAGCACTGTTGCCTTACCCGGTTGGAAGACAAGCGGCTCGTTTTGAAAGGATCGAAAATTGCTGAGAGGAATCTCAAGGTCCCGTTGATGGGGTGGCGGGATTCCAAACCCTTTTAATCCTCCTCCATCTAAATCCCATGGAGGTTGATTTCTGAGAATCAATCGAGCGTTTGGCCCCAAGGCCTCTACTGGGATGGGCTTGTCGCTCATATTCCAAAACTCCAAAAAGTGATCGAGAGTCATTTCGAATTTTGCCCCCGTAAGAGGCTCTCTCTCAGCTCGGGAAGCGGGAGCAATACTGATGAGCCGCGCTGCCAAAGCATATTCCTGAAGATAGGGGACCCTTTTTTTGCCAATTGCCGCAAGCGGATTGGGCCCAATGTCGCGGGCCGCCGGGCGTACCGGATTTGTGTCATGAGAAGCTAAGACAGGGAACCCGGCTTGATCCAGCACGCGCGTCGGGTTTGGACCCGGCAGCAGGACGTCGCGGATGTTAGCTGCCAATTTGTTGAGATAAATTTCCTCATGCTTTTTTTGAACGGCGTTGACGTCATTGAGAGACGCTCTTTCGAGACGGTAAAAACGTTGGCCAAAATGCGGGCTTTCTCGCCGAAGCGTTGAGAGAAACTGATCCAATTGCTGTCGAATTTTATCGACGGATGTCGTGGGAGAAAAGAGTTGGTTTACATTCGTTCGAGGCAATCCATGGCGTGTGTCATTCGAGGCTTCGGAAAAAATAGTGCAAAGAGATTCCCATCGATCCCAGTGGCTGGCCTCCAAATTCATGACCAAATTGGATTGTCCGAGATCTTTGAAGCCGTCTAACCGGTCTCTCAGAATGGACAATTCCTGCGTCCATTTCTCGCGAATTTCGGGGGAAACACCTGGCAATTGAGCTAAAATTGCCTGCAATGAAAGATCACTGGCGTTCCGCAAAACTCCGGACGATCGCTGCGGAGAAGCCCATTGAATGTTGAGCTTAAAACTTTCGTCCTCCAAAAGAAATGCATACCGCGCAAGCAGGGGCGCATCTTTTTCCGGAGTCAAATGGACCCAAGGCGCGGAAATAGGCACCCCTTTGCCTTCAAGGTCCACTTCAAAAATCCACTGATCGGGTTGATTGAGATCACAAAGTTGTGGAAGAGAGTCAAAGAGACTATCCCCAATGGGCAGAGGTTGTTGGACGCCGGAAAATAAAGGAAGAAGCAAAATGCGTGCTGGTTGGTGGGACTGAGCCCGTTGGAAGATATGAAGCACAGTTCCGACCATTCCGACGCCAGGCAGTTCTTCCCAAACAGTGGCGGAGTCCGGGTACTGCGCGATGGCCGTACACAGCATGGCTTGAGCATGGGCGAATGCTGCTTGAACTGCCGCTTCGGCTCTCAGGAACTCTTGCTGACGTAAAATCAGTTTTTGATCGTACAAAAAAGTGGTCACAGCTGTTGCTAAAAGCGCTCCGACAAAACTCATGCAAATCAGCACCCAGACCAGCGCTGACCCCTTACAAGTTCCGAAAAAACTGAAATTCCGTTTTTGAAATAGGAATCCTGGCATGAAATGTGGAAGGCGATTGTCGATGTTTGGCCTGGAAGACCACTGTGCACTCCAATCCGGTGGTAGGGGTCCCGTGGGACCCTTGGCCTTGCTTTCGGCCTAACGCATCAATGGGAGACAATTGAAATTGGCGGACCCGCTTCAGGAGGTCTTGATTGAGGATCGTCGCCTCGCGTGAAAGGATGTCAGACCAGGGCGCGTCGGCTGCAAAATTGGCGAGACTTTCTGGGATGTTCCACAAATGGCGCGAGAGAACGTTATTGTGAAATCGATATTGCACGGCATAGAGGATCGCACTGTGGATGCCTGGAGTGGCGATAAGGGAATGTTCCCAACCCTTTGTCAGGCGTTTGAAGAGCAACAAAGAAAACCCTTCACCATCCGGAGAGGGAACTCGAAGTTCCAAAGCCGGCTCTAAAACTAACTTTCGGCAATCAAGCGCCAGAACTTCACAAAATGCCCGAAATTCCCGACAACGACGGGCATTTTCAGAAGCGAAGCCGATAAATGTTATGATCTGATGCAGGCACATCGCGAGAGCACCTGCAAAGATGCCCATCAAAGCAAGACAAAGGGTCACTTCCAGTAAGGTAAATGCATTTTTCCTTCGAGCTGGAAAAGGGTTGCTCTTGTGCGCAAAATCGAAAGGGCCCATCTGTTTTAACGAATTTCAAAGTTCTCAAAAAAGGCCGTGTGCACTTCATAAATGCGCCTTTTTATCTGTGGCAAATGTCCCGGACTTTCAAAGCGCACTCGAACGGAAACAGGAGCGCTTCGCTCTCTTTCCCCCAGGCATCTCAAATGAACCAGAGTGGTGTCACTCGTATCGCCGAAATCAAATTGATGTCGGGAAATTTCCAGCAGCCCTTGAGGACCGATTCGGAAAAAAAATTCTTCTGAAAAGTCCCGATCCTTTTTCTTGGCACGGAGAATCTCCCGGCACTCCACTTCCAGAAAATATCGGGCTCGCAGCAGAGCACGCGTTGCCGCGAGGTTTTGAGATTGAATTTTTCGGATTAAGAAAATTCCCTCTGCGCATAACGCAAGCAAAGCGGCTGCCAAGCCAAGGGCAACCAGCAGCTCACAAAGAGAAAACGCAGAGGGTCTGGGCACCCTATAATCTACACTCGCAGTCGGGAAATGACCAACTTCAGTTGGTCGGCAGCCGCCGAATTTTAGCAGCCAATCATTGCAAATAAAATCTCTTTTGCACTAAAACCTCTCTCCCAAAATTTGATCTAGCCTTCAAAGAGGGGTGTGTGCGTAACGGGTTTCAAAATTTCTGGCAAAGCCGGTCTTCTCAGGTTTTGGGAAAGGTTGATTTTCTCTCTAGACCAGGTGATTTCTGTAATCACACGCAAGCGCCCTCGGTTTTGATTTGCGACTTTTTTGCGGATGATATTTCCATGAACATCGCTATTGCATCATCTTCTCAATTTGGCGTTTCACATCCCGTATGAAACTACCCTGCTCTTTTCGTGTAGGTGAAGGTTGCTGGATATGCTCAAACTGCGGGATAAGTTTCATCTGCTCCTCGATTTCAACTATGAGACGTTTTAGATCAGCTTTCATTCCATCTATTGTTCCTGGTTGAGTTGCTCTACCGTAATTTTCGCGTGTTCTATTAAATTCCTCCTCCAGTGCTTGCAGCTCTTGCCGGGCCGCTCTTATTGCTGGGTGATTCTTTCCAAATTGGCCCTTTAGCGTACCAATTTCTCGTTGTTTTTTGTCAATTTCTCGTCCCCACTTCTTCATTTCCTCTTTCAAACCGGGCACAACCTCTCTCGCCCCTTGAGCTAGCATTTGTTGATATTCATCAAGGAGTGTCAGGCTTTTCAAGAGATGTTGAGAACATCGGCTTTCTGCTTTATGCACTGCTCCCATATTCGAAGGAAATCCAGACGGCGCATATTTTTCAAATTCCACTATATCGCGGAGGCGAGTATTGGCCGTCTTCACTTTAGCCAATTGGAGGGGAAATGCTGCTTCAAGCTTTTCCTTCCAGGGGGGTTTTACATCAGGTTGTTCATCGAATGTTTGAAGGTCATTCGATGTATCAGGTTGCTCATTTGAAGTTTGAGTTCCCTTTGATGCACCAGGTTGCTCATTGGACGTTTGAATTTCCCTCGATGCCCCATCTTGCTCCTTTAATGTTTCTTCGACCTCTTCTGTGCTTTCTATCTGCTGTTGCAAAGTCTTTAAGATCTCCTGCTGGAGCGACAGCACTGCTTTTTGTGAGTATTCTCCAGCCTTACGTAGGTCGTTTTGAAAGCCAGTACTGAACTGGTTTGCATCACCTGATCTTACAAAATTTTTAGCTAGGTACTTCGGGAAGTTCTGGGGCTCCAGATGTTCATTGGGTATCAGGGGTAAAAATTCCTGGTTTCCGGATAACGTATGGAACTTTGTTCTGTCCGCATGGACTAGGCTTGCCCACTCTG
Source organism: Verrucomicrobiota bacterium (assembly GCA_003176035.1). Taxonomy (GTDB): domain Bacteria; phylum Verrucomicrobiota; class Verrucomicrobiia; order Chthoniobacterales; family Xiphinematobacteraceae; genus Xiphinematobacter. The sequence goes on along the minus strand of PSRL01000032.1, from coordinate 4,405 downwards.
TTGAAGGCGGCAAAGGCAAGCTTATGGAAGATTCGCTGCTGCCTTCAGAACTCTTCGGATTTCCTATACCTGGAGCATTCGGATGTATTTCTTGGGATGTGAGATATTCCACATCGTTATAATCTTCTCCCGCCAATGCACTAGGTTGCATTGCGCTCCCGGTTTCTCCTCTCCTATTGGTTCCCGGATGAGATCCAACGATGCGAGCAGCACTGAGTGCAGTTGCTACTATCAGCAATGTCTTAGCTATGCCTTGATTAGGTGTAGAGCAATTAGCTCTTCTGGATGCGCCCTGCCCTGAAACGAACCGAGCATTGCTTCCAGCAATTTTGGAATTTTTCGGTTTTGTGGAAGAGACGCCCCGCCCATGTGAAACATTCGGTCCGGATGTTACTTTGCCTGCCATATGAGAAGGATACTAGAACAAAGCTGAACAAATCCAAGAAAATTGGCTGAAGCGGTGTCGAGAAGGTAGAGACGGAATAAACTAAAAAAACCCCTTGCTAACTTAAGTAGATAGAAGAGAAGGGAGTTGAGGGAAAGTTTGGTGGCTGTGAGATAAGCAACGATGCACAGGAACCTGAGGAGACGAAATCTACGGGCCAAGTGTTTAGCTATTGAAGCAAGTGATTTGCCGTTTCGATGGCTCCATTAGTAAGACGATTTTTTTAAACCTTTTCCAAAAACTAAGAAGCACTGGCGTTGCCAGAAATTGCGGACCGCCTTGGATAATGTTTTTCGAACGTCGATTTTTGCGATGAGGAGCAATCATTTCGACTCCTAACTCTTGGGGAGATCCCGGTCGAGTGGATCACTGTCATAGGCTTTATCGCCAAGGAGGCGCTCGGGGAGTCGGTCATCGGCTATGAATTGGAAGAGTTTTTGGACTAATTGATTTTCATGGGTCGATGCATTTGTGGAATCTGCTGCAACTAGAAGCCCTTTTGCATCAACCATAATCATGATTTTTATTCCTTTGCCGCGCTCTTGGTGCCTCCTCTTTTCCGCGACTTTTGGCTTTTGAAAATGTTGCGTCAATGAAGCATTCATCAAACTTGAAACCGCCTCTTTCTTGCATTAATTTGCCTCCATTGGGCATTAGGTAATTTTTCCCACAGCCAATCCAATCGTTTTCTTTTAAGCGCAACATTGCTTATTTACCTCCGTGTTCACTTTTTCCTCATCACTTCACGAAGGGGGGAGGGCCTTTACAGTCGACGGCCTAAACAATTGTAGGTCCATGCACTGATCTCTCTGTTGATGCAGACCAATAATAGACAACACCCGTATTCAAGATACTCCCCGGAGAAAAAGGGTCCTTCGCCGTCACGCCCTGCTGAATCATTATCATATGGTTCCTTACACCAGAATAATCCCTCCATTCGGTTGACTTCAAACCTGGCACGGCGGCAGCTCCCATCGTCAGAATCTGATCCAAGCGGAGCCTTTTCCTTGCAGACGGCAGCCTCGGCAAATTGGTCTACTGCTCAATTGCCTTTCAACGGGACTTCTCCACCTGCATTTAGTCCGCAACAACCACTTCCAAGAAATCAGCAACTGCATGTGAGCGGAGGATACTACAGACTGGATGAGTCAAATAGATGGTCTCCTTCGTCGCAATTTCAACGTCACCGAACGCCGGGTAATCACAACGATATGAGAGAAAGTGCAGCAGAAGTCTTGGCCGCTGCCCGTGCCGAACATGGAATCGACGAAAAAGAAGCGAACCGCCGAAAACTAGCTGAAGTTGGTCGGGAGGCTATTACCAGTGCTCGGCGGTTGCTCCCTGGAAAATCTTACAATAAAACCTACGAGGATGAGGACTCCATAGAATATACTGATGATGAGGAGGATGAAAGCGGGGACGATTTGTATCTACCGCCTCCCCTAAGAAATCTAAGACGCGAGGTAGATGCCGTAACCGCTGCATGGGAGGACGATGACAAAACTGAATTGCAGTCGCTGGTTAACAAGATTTACGACATTATCAGCAAAAAAAAGTATGCCGGTGGCAATTGCGCTGAATATTCCCAGCTGGCGGCCTATCACTTGTTTCAAGCCAGAACAAATGGAATCTTGGAAAAAAATACATTGATCGATATACTTAAATTAACCGGAGATAAAGGCGATCATATGTTTACAGCGGTGAATCAGCCAAAAAATTCGGATGGAAGCTATCCAAAGGACTTCTCAGACTGGAACGAAGATGCCATAATAGTGGATGCATGGGCTAATATATCGTGCCCCGCACGAGAATATCCCCAAGAATGGGCAAAACAAATGCAAAAGTGGAGCGCGCTAGGTAAGTTAGTAAATGGTGAATCAGCTTTAAATCAGATTGCCCTCCTTACTGATTGCGGAAAGGCTTCTCGTTATTGCTAAAAGGTTTCTGATTATTATATAATAAAACATGAATAGTTATAGATAATTGTTAACAAAAACAGAATTGATGGAATATCGAAGTGCCTTTCCATTTGGACATGCTATTTCAAGAAGCATTTATTAACTAAATTGTTGAGCCTGAAAAAGGCGGGCGTGCATCGACTAGTGAAAACTACCGCGGCATCGGGATGAGTGTGAATTCAAGCTCGACCGGCCATTCCAGGAGATCCATCTGAAATGAATACCGCCTGCACCATAGGGTCCTATCAGGCCGCTAAACTGAACAATCTGTATCTCACGGAGGCGGATATTCCAACATTTTAGCCCTAACTCATAAAAGAATATTCTCATACATTGGCTACTTTCATCTCAGCCGCAATTTTTAGCATAACTTCGTAGGCGAAGTATCAGCCGCAATTTCGAGTTCAACATAAAGTTCGTATCAATAAATGAAATTTAGATAATTCAATGTCGATTGTCCTTGTATAGAAGACAAATTCATCATCACCTACCAGTAGAGCCACATGCAATAAATTGCGAAGCGTATTTTCAGGACTTCGTATTCATCGTTACATTTTACAACTTGCCTCCGACTGCGTTCGCTGCCCCGCGTTCAATGTTTCGAACACTAAAAATGAACAAAACAGCTAGATTTTGGAGCTGCTAGCAGTCGACAATGAAAATCACTCCCTTTTCAATAAAAACGAGTGACTTTTTCCGTTTAATCTATTTAATTATCGGAGTTTACTGCACAATTACATTAACGTGCGCACTTTTCCCTTATCGCGGCGTTTTCATATGAACCACTATTCATCCAATATACGGGAAGCTGTTCTAGAAGATGCTGCTGAAATTACCGAAGTTCATGTTCAATCATGGAAGGAGAGTTATAAAGGGATTGTCGAACAAGATTATCTGGATTGCATCTCATTTGCAGAGAGACTGAAACAAAGAAAGAACATACTTTCCGGGCATTCAGATAAAGGGAAAAATCTAATTGTTTTCAATCACAGAAACCAAATTATTGGTTTCTGTGATATCGGGATTGCGCGAGATGAAAGATTCATGGGATGTGGAGAAATATATGCCATTTACATCTTGAAAGGTTATCAACGAGAAGGTATTGGTACCGCTTTATGGAAGCAAAGCGTTAATTATTTTAAAACCCGCAATCTGATCCCTTTTTATGTTCTGGTCCTTGAGCAGAATTGGTCAGCGCGGATGTTTTATGAGAAGCATCGGGGAACGATAGCCCATGTCGAAGCAATCACGCTAGGCAATCACTCTTATAAAGAAATCTGTTATTGTTTCAAAGAATGCGTTTGAAACAACTCATTAACTGAAGATCTATCTGCCACAGACCAGTTCTGGCATTTTACAGAGCCAATCCGTTGAGAAGAGATCTGAAGACTTGTGCAAAACAGTCCGAAAATGATCTGGACGCGCTTATGGCAACAGGCGCGCAGACTGCGTCTGTTTCTTTTAGAAGCATAAGTGCAAATAAGGTATTTGGTGAACCACAATTAACCCTCATTCTCCGAGAAGATAATACATTGTTCAACTTTTTCGAAAAACTACTTCACCCTTTTCCTACCGACGAACCGTCCCCTCCTCCCGGAGGATTTTTCGCCTTTCTGTGGACCTGCACACAGGGTGTGCGCGGCAAGATCGCCGCCATGGTGATACTCACGACGATCATTGCGGCATTCGAGGCGTTGCTGTTTGCAATACTTGGGCGCATCGTCGACTGGCTTGGCACTCAAGTGCCGTCGCGCCTGTGGGCCGAGCGGGGTGAAACCCTGCTATGGCTGGCCACTTTTATGGTGATCAGCATCGCAGTGGTGGCGGTGCAGTCTGTCGTCAAGCATCAGACACTCTCGGTGAATTTGCCGATGCGGCTGCGCTGGGACTTCCATCGGCTAATGTTGGGACAGAGCATCGCATTCTATCAGGACGAGTTTGCTGGCCGCATCACGGCCAAAGTGATGCAAACCGCGCTTGCGGTACGCGAAACCATTTTCGT
>PSRL01000098.1 GCA_003176035.1 Verrucomicrobiota bacterium | reverse complement strand
GAGATGGCCCGCAACGCGGAGAAATGGAGAGTGAAATCGCGAAGCTGGGACTGCGGGATCGCGTGCGCGTCCTGGGTTTCGTAAACGATTCGCAGTTGCCGGGAGCGTACAAAGCCGCGGACCTGTTCGTCCTGCCGTCGGAATACGATCCTTGCCCGCTCGTAGTACCTGAGGCGATGTTCACGGGCCTACCGGTGTTGCTGAGTGACGCCGTGCTGGGGCGCCTCGATATGATCACTCCCGGCGAGACGGGCTACACGTATCGGTGTGGAGATGAGGCAGCGCTGTCAGGATACTTGCGGCAGATTCTGCAAGACCGGGTCGCCTTGCAGCACTTGAAGGAAGGCGTCGCAAGGAGAATGGAGCGCTGGACCGGGGAGGAGTTGCGGAATTGCTGGGTCAGCGCGGTGGAGAGGGGTTTAGCTGTGACGAGCGAGTCGAGGCAGTCTCGACAGTAAAACCGCAATCATGCTACCGACATGCATGCTAACTTTTATCGGCCGAGTTTTTAGTGAACCGCTCCGTCACGGCCGGCAACTTTGTTTGTGACCTTTAAAATGAAAACAGGAACCGTCACGACGTTTTTGTCGATGCGCATCCCAGAGAAGCTCTTCACATTTATCTCATTCACTAGGACCAGCAATCCCTCGCTCTCCATTCGCGAGAGAGGATCGGCGATTGCTTTTGGATACTGAGCACCTCTCACCACATGCGTGATGTGCTGCCGATTGAAGTAATCCATCCACGAATCGGCGGTATTCATGCGGGCGGGATCGATTTCGAAGTTGTTGCCGGGATCGCCGTTCACGAACGGGATCTGCAGGTAATAGAGGTGCCGCATGAACACCAGAGCCTTTTCATGGTTGCTCAGAGAAGCCAGCGCACTGTTCACGGCCTCGGCCGCTTCGAATTCCTGGGCGGTCTCTCGTAAATAAGTTTCCCGGCTCTTTAATCCAACCGCTGCGGCTATTGGCTTTTGTCCGTATACAAGAAGGCCTACGAAACCTCCGGCAAAGACCAGAAACATCACGCCGAGAACGACTGATTTTGCCATCACCCATTCCTTTCGATTGATCCACGAAATCGCGGCGGCGACACAGGCCAACGCCACGGGGAAAATGGGTAGAAGAAATCGCAACAGCCCCGAAGAAAAGTAAATCGTCACTGCCGTAATGGACCAGACAACAAGGGCTATTCGCCAGGGCCGGGTCTTTGTGACCGCCGCGACTATGATGGGAGCCACTACTAGGACGATAGGGCCAAAAAAATCAAAAAGGCCCACATTGCTCGCCTTTACGTGAGCAAAAAGGACAAAGGGGAGCAGTTCCCGAAAGTTATGTTGTTGGGTTGCGCCCGTAGCCGATGCCAGCGAATAGAGCGCGTAGGAAGTGACCAGTTGGGGAGAGAGCCGCTGAGAAAGATAAGGAAAAATAGGGTTTCGCGTCCACGCGAAATTTCTAAGATAAGGTGAAATTCCGCCGAGGGCCGCGCCTACTAGGAAAGGCACCGCCAGACTGATCCTGCGGAATTCCCAGAAGACACAAATCAGAAGGGCGAATGCGATGAAGCAACCGCTGTACTTGCCGCCAGCCACTCCACCCGTCAGGAGACCCGCGACTATGGCGAGTCGGCTTGTGAACGGATGAAGCTGCTGATTCAACACGAGCATTGCCGTGCCAAGAAAGAACGCCATGAAGATGTCGGGCGATCCCGAGTTAGAGATCTGCCAGAACACTACGGGAGTCACGAGAAACAGCAACGTGATGAACAGGGCAGACTCTTTGGAGGCCCACTGTGCGGCTAGTCTCGCCAATACAATCGACGTCAACACACCACCCAAGAAAATGAAGCCCAGAGCCAGTCGTTCGCTTCCGAGAGCCAGACCAAACAAAATCAAGGAGTGGTGTTGCCCACAGAGGAAGCTTTCCGCGATAGAGAAGATCGGATGAAACCCCTGCTCCAGGATCAGCTTCTGTGCTGTGAAGTGATAATGCTGTGCATCCGAACCGGTCAGCGGCGCCGACGCAATGAGAAACTCGACCGCGACTGTGATGGCAATAAACAAAAGCAGGGAATTTTCGAGCTTCGAAAATGAGGCAAGCTGCTTGCCTAGATTGGTAACTTGACCCGCCAGTCCTCTGATCTCGATCGCAAAAAATATAAACAAAAAACCGACAATCCCATAACTACCCAGTCTGATGCGTTGACTGAACTCCACAATCAGCAGCAGTGTCTCCGTACAGATAATGCCGAGGGCCGTCGACACAAGGAGTTCGTCCAAGCTCGAGTTGAGCCGTACGGCTAAACGCCGAAGCAGCCAGCGCCCACAGCAGGTGAACGCAAACCAAAAAAAGACCAGACTGATCAAACAGAGCAGCGCCTGTGCTAACGCCATAATGTATGGACAACTGCACGAACGCGAGGGGCGATGGCTGGCCAGAACCGGTAGAAATACAAGCTCAACGAAATGACAGTCCAAACGCAGAAAAGAATTTGCGGTGCATAGGTTCGTCGAATTTCCGGTGAGTTTTGCATTAAGGCGTGCCGGTAGAATTCGCGGAGGCCAGTACTAATTTTTCAGCGTGAGCGAACTCTGGCAAGCGAAATAGCATTCCTAAAAGAACCCAAAGATAAGCGTTGATGATGAAGTCTTCGTACGCGACCATGCCGCCCCACATGTATGGAACAAAGACCATAAACGCAAACCAAAAAATTGCGAAACCCAAAGGGAACCACATAGTACCGCGGAGATCGATGACCACTCGCCATACTGAGAGAAGGATTGCCCCTGTCAGAACCAGCCAAAGAACCAGTCCCACGATCCCCAATTGCAAAACGATCTCTCCAAAACCACTCTCGACGCCAGCGTTAGGAGGAACAACATGGAAAAACCGCGAGACGTACTGGACTCCCAAGCCGCAAGTGCCGATCCCGTATCCATAGGGCCAGCGATCAAAATCGAATGCGCCCAAGAAATTCTCGAGTGGGTATGCCCACGTGCGAAAAGCTAGCTCACTATGCGAACTGCCGGGCGACATGGTCTCGTAATACAAAGAAAGCCGGGACTGTAGGGCCTCAGGGAAAAGTAGAGCGAGGAAAAAAAAAGCAACAAGGATCCCAAACGTGGTGCGCTGAATCGTGCGTAGTACCCGGATCACTTCTCCGTTGTGCCACGGAGCGCCCCATAGAAAAGCAATTGAGAACACCGCCGCATTAATTATTCCCCAGGAAAACGCTCCACGAGAGGCAGTCAAAAGCAGCGCGCCCGCCGTTACAGCGACTGCGACGAATCCCAGGGTTCGGCCCTGTTTCTGACGAAACAGCAAAAAGCCGGTGAACCCGAGTGCACTAACCCAAGCTACACCGAGATAATCTGCGTATCTTCCAGCGCTGACAAAAACGGATGTGGGCCTGTACGAAGTAAGGCCGGTGATTGGCGAGGTGCGGTAGTTCATCGCAAGGTCACGGATATCTTCTTGCAGGTTCTGGGGATTCAAAAACGTATGACCGAGAACAGATTGCGCGCCACCCAGGGATCCGATAATCAGCAGCAAAATCAGGTTCAGAAAAAAGAACCGCCTCAGATTTTTTTCGGAGGATAGATATGCGTATCCGATGATCATCAGCGGGACGTAGTAGAAGAAAAGCTTGAAACCCATCAAACCAAAGAAAATAGACGGTGACCCAGGATTGAAAATCTGCATAAAGCCAAACCAGACGATCAGCAGCAAAGGCATTCTAAAGGGAGGCCGAAAGATTGGCAGTTTTTCCTTTCGGATAGCGATAAAAAACGACAGATAGACGATCAGCGCAAGAATGTCCTTGCCAAAGTAGATGGCCATATTGTTGCCCAGGTATTTACGCGCGAAATCCTCAAACAACATCCAGATTAGCAGGAGCAACAATCCATTGCGCCAGTTATTGAGAATTACCACGACAATCGCGCAAGCCACGACTGCCAGCGCAATCAGGACTAGGCTGTTAACGTCGTCGGCAAGGATATAATCCGATAAGCTGTAAGCCACCAGAATGCCGACAACGATAAAGGCGAGGGTGACTTGCCCGCCCCGCATTCCGCTGGAAGAGGTGCCTAAAACACGGGAAATCATATTCGCCAACTATTATTGCGAAAGAGGGATAATCTGGACAGAGAAATATCTTAGTTGCCTAAAATCGCTCAAGGTTGGGCTACCCACGAATGATGGCTGGCCCTTTGTTCTGAATCAATTTTCGCGTCGGACGAAAATGTCGCCCCATGTAGCACTGTCTTTTATGGCCGGGCTTCGAAGATAGTTGATTAATTCTTCCCTAGTTATCCATGAGGGGAATTCAAATCTCATGTTGAGCTGAATTATCAAGTTGAATTTTGCGTCTTCTGGAATGCATCGTTTGTGAAGGCAAACTTCGGCGGCTAATGCGTTCTCGGCGTTAAATTCAAAGCTAAGAACCTTTGGGAGCGAGCGAAGACCTTCGAGGACTTCAGACTCGAATCCTTCTACGTCCACTTTGATAAAGTCTGGCAAGCCATGTCTGTCGATCAGCGAATCCAAGGTCGTTACTCGCACACGACCGGAGCTTTTCCATTTGAACCCCGACAGCCTCTCCGATTTTTCTGCGACATCGATCCACTCTTTCGAGAGGGTTCCCAGTTGGTCTTGCCCGCAAACAAACAGGTCAGCCCAACCGTCACTTGAGCCTACTGCCACCGCTTCGACGCGGATGCGGCGACGAGGCCGAATCTTGCTCAGAGTGGCTATCAATTCCGGATTAGCTTCGATGGCAAGTACCCGCGCTCCAAGGCGCGCGAACATTTCTGTGTAGTCGCCAACGTTAGCGCCTACGTCGAAAACCAAGTCGCCTGGCCCAACGAATTGCGAATAAAATCGGTGCATCCCTTTCCGCGATTTCCATCGCGATCGATTGAAGATCATCTGATAGAAGTCGCGAAAAGGGACGAATAAGACCGAGCCCCTGCCTTTTGCTTTTATAAATTGCTTCCACCCCATCAACTTGTCCTTTGAACACTCACCGGAGATCTGGCATTTTGACTTTTAAGTTGGGGAGATGCGATACACAGGTAATATGGTATCTGTGTTGTTGATGCCGAAGACTGGGGAATTTTGGAGCAGTCGGAATGTTTAACCTAGGGTGACGTCTCTGCGAGTTCCTGTATCCTAGGAAGGTTAACAAATGCAGGCGGCGAATCCAAGAGGTACTTCCTTCTCTCAAATACCCGATGACTCTTCGCTAACAGTTGATGTGATCATTCCAGCCTATCGGGAACGTCCCGAAGCATTAGATGCTACTTTGAGGGCCGTCACGAGTCAGGTTAAATCGGCTAATCGAATTCTGGTGGTGGATGACTGTTCACCTGAGCCAGTTGTTCTTCCGGACTGGGCCGCCCATTCACCACAGATTGTATTGATCAGGCTCCAGCAAAATCGAGGCACCGCCGGAGCGCGAAATGCAGCAATTCGGCAGTCGGATGCGGCGTTTTTAGCCTGTGTCAACACAGAAATCCTGCCGGATCCGGACTGGAGCCAAACATGCCTGAGATACCTCATCGAGCACCCGCAAGTCGGCGCGTGCTACACGAGAACCGATCCAATCAGGCCAGACAAGTTGCTAACCCGTTGGCGATTCCGTTTTCAAGAACCGCGGTTCGGTGACAAATCGGGCCCCGCCGAGTTCGCTCACGGCCATGCGGCTTTTTTTCGGAGGGCCGCTTTTGATGCGGTGAATGGTTACAGCGAAAACGTCGGAACAACGGAGGATTCGGATATTTGCGAGAGGTTGTGGAAGATTGGATGGGAGAGCCATTACATTGCGGAATCCCGTTCAGTGTCGATTCAACAAGACACTTTGCGCCTGCTTGCCAGCAAGCAACTTCGAGACAACGGCTGGAAGTCGTCTGACAAGAGCTCGCTTTATTCTTTGTTTTTGCGGCTCTCAAAGTGGACCCTGGTGCGCGCAGGACGCAACGTGGTGAAGGGCCGCTTTTATTTCCTGCCTATCGATGTGGGGCTGTGGGCATGTGCGCTATGGATGGCCGGTTCACAGAAGCTAGCGCGCTCTTCCAGCAAGCGGTAGCCAGTCACTCATGAAGCTGCTCATCTATTCGCATGTGTTTTGGCCAAGTGTCGGGGGCCTGGAAACGGTCGTGCAGTCGCTCGCGGCGGGACTCGCGAATCTAAGAGACAACAAGGGCGCGCCCGCTTATGAAATCATCGTTGTCACCAATACGAGCGGACCGGCAGATACCGCAGAA
>PSRL01000118.1 GCA_003176035.1 Verrucomicrobiota bacterium | reverse complement strand
CCTGCCATAGGACGGTGTCGCTCGGGCGGTCAAGTATCGAAGAGGAACACCTGACCAACCTCGCTGCCTCCTCTGTCGTATTTGCTTCTCGCGCCGGCCTTCCTAGTTTTGGGATAGCTTTAAAAAATGCTCTAGTCACGCAATACCATTTATAGTTTATCGCTATGGTGCTCGCGTAGAAAGTTATGAAATGTAAGGATATGAGAATTATTTTCACCTGTCGGATTTAAATAGAAGTCCGGGCGACCCTCATCTGTGGGTTCTTGATATAGCTTTTTGATAATGGCCGTCCCATTATTGTCAATGAACCTTTGTCTGTCTTCTTTCGGCATGGCCATGATTTTTTTTGATAATTGATCAAGAAGTGAAATTTTCACGTGATTGTTACTGGCGGATTGCTTCATCTCGAGCGTCTCATAGGGCCATGCGATGTATTGATACTCATCCCAATCGATCGTAGCTACGGATTCTAAAAACCCCTCTAATTGATCTGAGTGATTAACTACCTCATCAAGAAATTCGTCTGACAAGTATATTTCCGTATCGCAATCCATTTTTGCGTCCTGAAAACTAGCATTGAATAGCCTGCATTGCAACGCTTTAAATCCGCTCATATTAGTACCAAACTTATCTCTTCTTAGGTTGAAGAAACTCAGATTTGCATTTTCCATGTCACATTTATTTACATGAGTATTTCTGAGATTGGATCCTGTGAGATCAGTATTTCGTAGAGTCAGGTTTTCTATTTTATTGTCGTATAGCTGTGTGAATGGAATTTCAGCATTTTCCAGCATGAGATTGTCTGTGGTAGAGTTCATTATAGTTAAAGTCACTGTCTCTCCACATTCTCCGAGGAAGTAAGCCAATGAGTCTACGCCATTCATATTAATAGCTTTTGTGATGTTGCTATTTTTGATCAACAAGCCATCGATTTTACTGCCCGCGATGTGAATTTCATCGAAGCTGCTGTCTTTTATTTTAAAATAGCCTATTTCTTTGTCATTCCAGATCAAAGTTTGAGCATGAACGTTTTGCCATTTAAGTGGCCTTTCGTCGCTCCCACCCATATAAACACTATTGATATCCTCCCAATTCATATCTGTTGGGATGATGCAGTCCGTAAAACATCTTCCATTTTCCATTATGCTACAGACTTCTTCTTTTGTTAAAGTGCGTAAGCCATCCGTGTTTGCGCGAGAGGCGCTTGTCATTTTCTCATGGTCTGTACGCTCCGAATCGACTGCATCAGAATGAGTCGCATCCATATCCTTACGATCATTGTGATGAGAGAACGGAGTAGACATGACCGGGGAAGTACTCGGAGGAGCTTGTCGAGGCCTTGCACCGACAGAAGAGGTATTCCAACTGATCTCTTGGGTAGAAATTTCCGGTTTTTTGCTGAGAGACTGCCCCCCTAAGGGGCCATTGCTTCCTATGCGATTTGGTGCCTGCAGAGGTGTTTCCATAGAAATAATGTTTAAATTAAATCGAATCTATAAAACCGCCTCTCAATGGGGCCAAAGGCAAAAAGCGGGCACAAATAACCCGCTGCATACGGAGATATAGTTTCTATTGAAAACCGGCGTAGGCAGTGAAAATAGCGATCGTTCATTATCATCTGAGAAGCAGTGGAGTTGCTCGCGTCATTGAACTTGCCTGCCAAGCGCTGAGCGGGGGGGGAATTCAAGTTGCCGTTCTGGCGGGGGAGATTCCCGAGAATTCAAAAATTCCGGAACTGGTTCCTACGGCTTGTTTGCCTGAGTTGGACTATGCGCGCGGCCATTCCCAAGACAGCAAGAAACTGCGGTACGATCTGGAAAAAACGGCCCGCCGCCTTTTGGGCGGGGCGCCTGACATCTGGCATCTTCACAACCATTCCTTGGGAAAAAATCCGGCCCTACCTGTTGCACTTGCATCCTGGGTTCAAAATGGCGCGGCCATACTTTTTCAAATTCACGACTTTGCGGAAAATCGGCGGCCCAAAAATTATCTCACCCTGCGGAAGGCATATGGGGAAAAACTAAACAAACTGCTTTATCCTTGCATGCCGCGCATTGGATATGCCGTGTTGAACTCACGCGATAAAAAGATCCTAAAATCGGCTGGATTTCCGGGAAAAATTTTTTCCTTACCCAATCCGGCCGTTCCCTTGGCTACCTCCTCCAAGCCGATATCGCCTTTTGCCGGTATTGAATCTCTTGTACTTTATCCGTGTCGGGCTATCCGAAGAAAAAATATCGGTGAAGCCCTGCTTCTTTCCTGCAATTTTTCGCGGGGAAAATCCCTGGCAATTGCCTTACCCCCCAGCTCTCTTGAAGACCTTGTCTTATATGAGCAATGGAAAATCCTGGCTGCCTCCTGCCGCCTGCCTGTTCAATTTGAGGCCTGTTCTCAGCGGAACATCCTTTTGGGAGATCTCGTTCGGGATGCGGAGTATTTGGTGACCACCAGCATGGAAGAAGGTTTTGGGATGGCTTTTTTGGAGGCATGGCTCTCAGATAAGCCATTGATGGGGAGGAATCTCCCGAAAATTACCACGGATTTTCGTGCAAAAGGACTCATCCTGGACTCACTCTATGATTTTTGTGGTGTGCCGGTATCCTGTATTGGCAAAACCATCCTGGAACGCTCTCTCTTCCATCAATGGGCCGAAAGATATGCAGCCTATGGGGTGCGGCTGGATCAGTCGACTCGTGATAAATTGTTTACTCGGGCCGTAAGAGAGGATCGTGTGGACTTTGGGCAGTTGGGATTCGATTTGCAAAGAAAACTGGTTTGTCTTGCATCGGAGTCGCTTATTGTCGCAAAAGAAATCAGCCCTGCGTTGCCGGCCCTGCCAGACCCGGCGACAATCAGGCACAACAGACAAGTCGTTGCACAACGATATTCTCTCGAAGAATATCGGCATCGGCTGCTTCAGATCTACCAGGATTTGTTTTTATCAAACTATGAATCAATTACTTATGGAGACAGTGCCGCAATTCTTCAGGGATTTTTGGCTCTCTAAGGAGCCAATTTCCTCTGTAGCAAAAAATAACCCGAGGTTGCCTCTTGACCGGATGCCTTCCTATGCCCATATTTTTCTATTCCAGGTGAGTGATGTGCGGGCCTTAAGGTGGAATCCCAAAATTCTACTTTTACCCGCATTTTTTATCTGGTGACCAGTTTGCTATGAACGCTGAATTGATTGCGATGCTCGATTATTTGGAGCGGGAAAGGGGGCTCCGCCGCGATGTGCTAGTGGAGGCCATTTCCTCCGCGCTTCTTGCTGCCTCAAAACGTAGTTTTACCGCCGGCACGAGAGACCTGCGCATCGAAATCAACCCAAAGAGCGGCAACATCCGTGCGATGGCCAAATTGATCGTTGTGGAGTCAGCGCACAACCCTCACGATGAGATTGCGCTTTCCAAAGCCCGTGCGATTAAGCCTGATGTCCGCTTGGGAGAAGAATTGGAGGTTGAAGTTACCCCCCGGGATTTTGGTCGGATTGCGGCTCAAACAGCTCGCCAAACAATCATGCAGCGTCTGCGACAGCTGGAGAAGGACATGATTTACGAAGAGTTTAAGGATCGCGCCGGAGAAATTGTGAGTGGGACAGTCCGTCGATTTGAACGTTCCGACGTCATTGTGGACCTCGGGAAGTTCGAGGCGGTCATGCCGAGTCGGGAACGAGTTGCGACGGAGGAATACAGCATCGGCGACCGTCTGCGCGCATACGTGGTGGCCGTTGAGAATGGTGCTCGCGGTCCCGAAATCATACTTTCGCGAAGCCATCCCAATTTTGTCCGAAGACTTTTCGAAATTGAAGTCAGCGAAATAGCCGATCGGACCGTTGAGCTCAAAGGGATTGCGAGGGAAGCGGGCTATCGCACCAAAGTCGCTGTGCACAGCGTCAATAGTAACGTGGACCCGGTTGGCGCTTGTGTGGGAATGCGAGGCGCTCGCGTAAAAAATATTGTGAGAGAGCTCAACAATGAAAAAGTGGATATTATCCGTTGGCATGACAACATCGAAGAATTCGTGAAAGAAGCGCTTCGTCCGGCCGTAATTAAAAGCTTGGTGAAAGACGAAAACAAAAAAGCCTTTCAAATTACCGTCGCTAAAGACGATCTTTCCTTGGCAATTGGCAAGCGAGGGCAAAATGCTCGCCTTACTGCCAAATTGACCGGATGGGATATTGATATCCAACAGGACAAATCAAAAGAAGAAGCCTTGGAATCCCAAAAAGCGCAAGCTGCTCATTCCTTGGCGGAATCCTTGAACCTCAGTGAAGAAGACGCAGCTCGGCTTGCAGCCGGGGGTATGAATTCAGTGGAAGTGGTTGCTATGTCGGATGCCGAGGACATTGCAGGCATTCTTAATGGCGACGTGGAGCGCGCTGCCCAAATTTTGCAAACGGCCAAGGGCCTTCAACCAGACAATCCATCCAACTAGACCACCCCTGCGCAATGAATGCTCCAGGGAATTTCAATTTACATGGCAACACGAGTCACCAGCAGCAAAGCGAAAGGCGGCGCACCTCGCAGTGGGCGTCAGTCGGGCGCTTCCCGAGGTACCGGGAAAAAGGCAGCTCAGCATCCTCCACGGAAAGAGGAGAGGGTCAACCCGATCGAGGCTCCCGCACCCCCAAAGGTGCCGCTCTCTCTGATTGAGCCTAAACAGAAAGTCAAAAAAAACGGCGGAGAAAAAGCACCGAAGCTAAGACCTTTCCTGGATTCCATTGGAAAATCAGCCGCCTCTGTCAAGCCAGCGGATGCACCCGCCCAGGCCGAAGGGCCGCCCCCGGTTGCCCCTCAGCAAGCCCCGGCCGCGGAAAAATCGTCCCCCCCCCCCGGTGAGGCCACTGAAGCCACCGTCGGTTTAAAGACGATCCATATCAAACCACCGATTGTCGTCCGCGACCTGGCGCAACAGCTCAACCTTAAGCCCTTTCAGATCATCCATGATCTGATGGAACTCAATATCTTTGCCGCCATTAACCAGACGATCGAACCCGACATCGCATCAAAACTTTGCGAAAAACATGGGTTTCAATTTGAGCGTGAAAAACGCAAGTCAGGCGAAGGCCACCACAAATTGGAAGTTTCCATTGTTGCTCCTCCTCCTCCTCCCATTGAGAAAGTGGCGGAAGAACTGGTTCTTCGCGCGCCTATCATCACCTTTATGGGCCATGTGGACCATGGGAAGACCTCCCTATTGGATGCCATCCGAAAAGCCAAAGTTGCTGCGGGAGAGGCGGGCGGAATCACCCAACACATCGGCGCCTACAGCATCAAACGGAATGGAAACCCCATCACCTTTTTGGACACTCCCGGCCATGCGGCTTTTACCGCTATGCGGGCTCGTGGCGCTAACGTGACGGATATCGTCGTATTAGTTGTTGCCGCCGACGATGGTCTCATGCCTCAGACCATCGAAGCAATCAATCACGCCAAGGCTGCCAAGGTGACGATTATGGTTGCCATCAATAAAATGGATTTGCCGACCGCCAACATGGATCGAGTCAAACAGCAGCTTCAAGAGAAGGGCCTCACACCGGAAGACTGGGGGGGGGAGACCATCTGCATCCCGGTAAGCGCCACCAAAGGCACCGGAATTCAAGAGCTTCTGGACATGATGATCCTGCAAGCTGAGATACTGGAACTCAAAGCTAGCAAGCGGACTCCTGCAAGATGTACGGTAATTGAAGCTCAGCTGGAGCCTGGTCGAGGCCCCACCGCCACCGTCATCGTTCGCATGGGCACTTTGCAGGTAGGTAAATCCTTCATCTGCGGCAATCATTGGGGAAAAGTAAAACAATTGATTGACGACAATGGAAAAGCAATTCGGGAGGCTGGTCCGGCCACACCGGTCAAGGTGTTAGGTTTGAGTGGACTTCCCAATGCCGGAGATGAACTGGTTGTGATGGATTCCGAACGCTCGGCAAGAACACTGAGCGAAGAGAGATTGGAAGCCATTCGCACTCACAAACTGAACAAACCGCAGCGCGCCACTTTGGAAAATCTTTTCCAAAATATTGCTAACGAACAAAAAAAATCGCTGCAAATAATCTTAAAAGCCGATGTTCAGGGCTCCATGGAGGCACTAATCGCCTCGCTCAAAGAAATTCCCAGCCGGAAAATTTCCCTCGACATCCTCCACTCCGCCATAGGGCCCATATCGGAATCGGACGTTCTTTTAGCGAGCGCATCCAATGCGGTGATCATAGGTTTCAACGTCAAAGTAGAGAACACAGCTTCGGGTATCGCCAAACGCGAAGGAATTCAAATTAAGCTCTACAGCATTATCTATGAACTGATTGACCAGGTGAAAGAAGCCATGGCGGGTATGCTGGATCCCCAACTCCGCGAAACAGTCATTGGCCATGCCGAAGTCAAACAAGTCTTCACACTTTCAAAAGGAAAAGTTGCCGGTTGCGTGGTAAAAGATGGTCGCATTGCTCGCACCGCCCGTGCCCGACTTCTACGCAAACGTCAACCCATTTTCGATGGCGGGCTGGCGACACTCCGTCGCTTCCAGGACGATGTCAAAGAAGTGCGTGCCGGATTGGAGTGCGGAATCAAATTGGGAGACTTTTCCGAATATCAGCCGGAGGATATTGTGGAGTGTTACACGCTCGACAAAGTGCCTCAGTCATTGGAATAACCAACCTTCCCCACTCTCTTTGTTTGTTGGCAGATGAAACATCGACTGGAACGAGTTTGTGAACTTTTAAAAAGAGAATTGGGAATGCTCATTCTCAAGGACCTCCGCTTTAACTCACCTCTGGTTACCATCAACTCCGTAGATGTCACACCGGACTTAAAGCATGCCCATGTCTATGTGAGTGCTCTCGGAAGTACTCAACAGAGAAAAAGCGCCTTGGAAACGCTCGAAAATCACCGCGCAGAGCTACAACATTCCCTTTCCAAACGCGTAGTCCTTAAAAACACCCCGCATCTTCACTTTAAATTGGATGAATCCATAGAACGTGGTTCAAGAATTATTAACATTATGGATGAATTGGGTCTGTAGAACCTCTCTCCCAAAATTTCTGGCGACACCGCCGGCCTCCCTAGGTTTTGGCAGAGGTTCTAAAAATGGCCCCTGATAAGACCTGCGCATATTAATTAATTCTTAGAACCTCTCCGCAAATTTTGGCAACGCCGGGCTTCCTAAATTTTAGGAAAAATCCCAGGCTGTCGAATTGGTAAAAAAAGATGTTTTGCCTCCACAACTTTCCATTTTTCGCACATATCAGTTATAGCAAAACCCCTATAAAATGATAGCACCTTTGTGGGTCTTTTTCCCTCAGCCATTGTTGCAAAATCAAGTCCATATCATGGATATGGCCTTGCTTTTGCGCCGCGGCCGAAGAAAAAATACCCTCCAAATTTGTGATCATTTTATAGGAGTTTCGCTATAATGTCGGCTGTGCCGCAAAAAAGATGCCCCTTTGTAACTATCAGCTTTTAAAAGAGACCAACGAAATCAGCGCAGCGGGCTCCCCATTCGATAAAATACTGGCTGTCCTTCATGCGGCCGAAAATATCCTGGTGACAAGTCACCTGCGTCCTGACGGGGATGCCCTGGGCTCCAGCATTGCCTGCGGCCTATGGCTTCTGAGCCTGGGAAAAAAAATCAGCATTTGGAACGAAGATGGATTGCCACAAAAATTTTCCTATCTTCCCCAGAGTTCTCTCGTGGCCCGTCCTCCCGTTGCAAGACAGTCCTTTGATGCCGTGGTGGCTCTCGACAGTTCCACCCGAGGCCGGCTGGGGGCTGTTCTCGATGCCATTGCTTCCCCTGGAATTCTTGTCAACATTGACCACCATATCAGCAATCAGATCTACGGAGACTTGAACCTTGTCGATTCCTCGGCCCCCGCTACCGGTCAAATTCTCTACGATCTTTTTCAACACGCAAAAGCTTGCATTACCCCGGAAATTGCAACGAATCTTTTTGTTGCCATATCGACGGACACCGGCTCCTTCCAATATGCCGGAACAAGCTCTCACACCTTTGAAGTTGCCGCCAGCCTCCTTCGCTCCGGCGTAGAAGTCGCCAGACTTTCGCAGGCAATGTACGACACTCAGCCTCGCCGCCGACTGGACCTCCTCCGGCATGCCCTCAATCAGCTGGAGTTCTCCTGCGGAGATGCCGTCGCCAGCCTTTCCCTTTCCCTGGTCGACGCTCAAAAACTGAAAATTCTGCCCGAGGACACCGAGGGAATTATCGACCACCTCCGCGTCATTGAAGGAGTCGTCGTCGCCGCCTTTTTTGAAGAACTTCCGGAGGGGAAAATCCGGGTCAGCCTTCGCTCAAAGGACCCACGCATTGACGTCTGCAAGATTTGCGCGCAGTTTGGCGGAGGAGGCCATCCTGCGGCCTCCGGCGCGCGAGTCCAGGGTTCCCTTGCAACCGTCCGTCAACAGTTCCTTAAAGCCATTTGCCATGAAATCCAATCTCGCACTTGATGGAGTCCTCCCTATGGATAAAGCCACCGGAATGACCTCACACGATGTCGTTGCCCTTGTTCGGCGCGCTTTTTCCACGAAAAAAGTAGGTCATTGTGGAACGCTCGATCCCCTAGCCACCGGTCTCCTGCTCATCACCATGGGCCGAGGTACCAAAATTCAGGACCTCCTCATGGCTGAGGACAAGGAATACATTGGAACCCTGCGCCTGGGCGAAATTACCGACAGCCAAGATGCGGACGGGAAAATAATCGAAACTCGGGCGGTGCCAGCTTTCTCCAAAGCGCAAATCGAGCAAGCCTTTCAAAAATTCACCGGCGACTTCTACCA
>PSRL01000008.1 GCA_003176035.1 Verrucomicrobiota bacterium | reverse complement strand
AATGCTGAGGATCGCCTGCATATCGCTGCCGCCCGGGCCGGATGCGTCCTGATCGATGATGACCTTTCGTTTACCCTGCGCCTGCAGAGTGCATGCGGCCAGTCCGATGAGAAGTGCCGCCAAACAAGCTCGATGAAACCAGTTCATCATGACCAAGCTCTCCTTGAGGAATCGGCTGAAATCTTAATACATGATTGTCGGAGTCAAGTGATGCGGCCAGGTCGTGGTGTGGAAATGCGTCCAGAACCGCGCGTCGATCTGCGGAATGATCACCTGCTGGTCAGGCGGCCGCAGCTTGTTGATTTCTTCTGTCAGAACCGCCGTTACGTAAATGCAATTGGCGCGGATTTCGATCTCCCACCGGGAATCGCGCGGAATAATCTGGTGGGCATCGATCGCCTTCTCGAGTTTCTCGGAGTAGCTTGTCATTCCGTGAAGCCGCAGCGCAACGGGAACGATATAGTCGGCAAAAGCGGTCATCTTCTGCGGATCATCGAGGTGGAATTTGCCGGACTTGTGCAGCGTGGCATAGAGCATCCAGACGCCGAGTTGAGCAAGTTTGTAGATCTTGATCTCGTGGCCCTCGAGCATGCTTACATCGTTGAAACGCGGAAATTTCGTCACCATGCAGTCAATCAGGCCATTGCCATTGTCGTAGAGCTTCGGAGAACAAGAGCGGATGAAGTTGTGGAATCGTCCACTATATTTATCCACAAGAACTTTACCAACCTGGTGCAACACCTCCAGCTTTTCATCCAGCATCGGCATTTCGATATTGCCTTGAAACACTTTGTTTAGCTCGGGTCGCGTGACCTTTGCGAGATAGTTGCCATCCAGAAACGGAACGCCGTTGTCGACAGCTCGCTTGATGCAGGCAAACTCCGCCTCGGAATCGGACCAGTGCTGGCCGAGGTAGTCGACCTGGAATTTCTCATGACGCGCAAAGTCGGTGAATGCAGTGTCTATGGAGTTAGCGACCATGATGAAATCGATCGCTTCGTTCGCGTCGCCTTGCCCAACGCCAAAAGGCAACGCGAACTCCGGCATCGGCAGTTCTTCATAGGCCATCCAAGAGGCAACCTCGACGATTTTTTCGTAGTGAGCGTGCACGTCGCGCGAAGACTCGACAGCATAGCGGACACTGTCGAGAACCGGACTACCGATGGATTTTGGCCAATACATGTAGAAATGCCCCAAGAGCGGGTCCTCCGAAACGAAGTGCGTTGCCAGTCCAGCTAGGACAAACGCGCGACAATGATGAGTGCCAAGCCAATAAGAAAGCACGCGAACATCGCGCCGATTAGCTTGGTAGTTCCCGCAGGAGCTGTACGGAACTCCTTCCAGATGAATACACCCCAAAAAGCCGCAATCATGGTCGCGCCCTGGCCAAGCCCGTAGGAAATGGCGAAACCCGCGCGGCCCGACGCGATAATGTTGAACGACATTCCGATACCCCAAATCAGGCCCCCAAGAATGCCAGTGAGATGCGTGGTGAAGCCTCCCTTGAAGTAGTCACCGAAAGTGACGGGCGTGCCGACAAACGGCTTCCTCATGATGAAGGTGTTCAATACGAAATTGCTGAGAAAAATTCCCACGGCAAAAACAAAGACCGCTGCGTACGGGCCCATTTTCCCGGTTTCCGGCTGCCCGAAATCCGGGTACATCGAAGCGGCGACGAAGCGATAGAAGAAGCCCATGAGGATGCCACAAGCAACGGACAGCACCAGCCCTTTCGTGCTCACCCCTGCCGCGCCTCCGGCCAGCCTTCGGTATGCAGTCGCATCCAAAATGATGGCGAGAACGATCAGCAGTACTCCGGCAAAGAGCAGTGTCGCATTTCCAACCGGGTTTGCCCGGTAATTCACGAGCACGCCGAGAACCAGCGCGAGCCCAATTCCTACAGGGAAAGCCACGGACATTCCTGCGATATCAATGGCTGCTACCAGCAGAATGTTCGCCAAATTGAAAATCGCTCCGCCCAGTAGCGCAGAATAGATGCTCGAATGCGAGGCTTGCTGAAGATCGGGTATAAAAGAGCGACCGACAGCTCCGGAACTTCCCAGCGTCAATCCCAGGATCACCGTCAATAGCAACACACCGATGGTGTAGTCCCAGTAGAACAGCTCGAAGCGCCAGCCCTTTCTTGCCAGCTTTTGCGTGTTGGCCCACGAACCCCAGCACAGCATCGTGATCACGCAAAACACAACTGCCCACGGATAACTCTCGAGAACGAACATTCTGTCTCCTTGGAAACTAAGGCTTCCCGCCACGCCTCGCCCATTCGGCTTTAAATTCCGGACGCGCGGGGAAAGACTTCTGTGTGCCAACGCGCTGTGTGGAAAGCGCCGCGTACAGATTGGCGCGCGACAGCGCTTCTTTTTCCGCGATGCCTTCCCCAAGAAATACGGAAAAGCTACCTATGAACGCATCGCCCGCGCCCGTAGTGTCCTTCGGATTCACCGCAAACGGAGCCATAAGTTCCATTCCTTGCGACGACGCAACTAAGGATCCCCGCGCACCCAGCGTGAGCACAACTTTCGAAAAGCCACGGCTCAATAATTCACCAGCACATTTCTTTGCGTCGTCTACGGAATGCACAGGCATGCCAGTGATTACTTCCGCTTCTGTCTCGTTGGGAATGAAATAATCCGCAGCGAACAAATGTTCGAGGTTTGCTGGTAATGCCGGCGCGGGATTCACGATGCAGCGGATCTTATGTTTCCGCGCGAATTGAACGGCGTAATAGATTGTTTCCAGTGGAATTTCGAACTGCAGGACAATCGTGTCAGCGCCGCGCAAAGCATCAGCGGCGGCATCGACGTCAGCAGGCTTCAGCGTATCATTGGCTCCTTTAACCACGATGATCCTGTTCTGGCCGTTTGGCTCGACAAAGATCGGCGCAACCCCACTGGAAACACCCTCCACAATGCGTACATGTGTCGTGTCAATGCCGAAAGAAGCGAAGTTCTTTACTGTCGCTTCGCCGAACAAGTCGGCCCCCACTTTCGCGATCATCATCACTTCTGCGCCGCATAGTCGCGCAGCTACCGCCTGATTCGCCCCTTTGCCACCGAACCCAAGATCGAAGCTGTTCCCAAATATCGTTTCTCCCGCGCGAGGAAATGTGTCTGCAAAGGTTGTGAGATCCGTGTTGGCGCTGCCAATGACCGCAATGCGTGGTGACCTGGCCATGCATTTCTCCTGAAAGCTGAACCAAGCGGCGAAAATATAACAGCCACAAGGAATCAGCAAGCGTGACCAGCACAACACGTTTGGCTGGCGTCACGAACCAGTTTCTGCGTTTCGTTGACGCGCGTTTCCCTCGGGTGTTAGGCTCGACGCTTCCACCTGCAAATGCGCGCCGTCGACCTTATCCGAAAAAAGCGGGATTCCGGGGAGCATACCCGCGAAGAAATCAATTTTCTCGTTAACGGCTACACCAAAGGCGATATTCCTGATTATCAAATGGCCGCGTGGCTGATGGCCACGTGGATTCGCAAGCTCAGCCCCGCTGAAACAACCGATTTGACGGAAGCCATGCTGCGTTCCGGCGAGGTATTTGATCACTCTGACCTGCCGATGAAAAAGGTGGACAAGCATTCCACAGGCGGCGTCGGAGACAACACATCGCTGATTCTCGCTCCCATTGTGGCTGAGGGAGGGTTGGCTGTGCCGATGATCAGTGGCCGCGGCCTGGGTCACACCGGCGGCACACTCGACAAGTTGGAAGCGATCCCGGGATTCAACACCGCACTGTCTCAAGCAGAGTTCCGGCGTGTCCTCAAAGAATGCGGACTCAGCCTGATTGGACAGACTGCCGAAATCGCGCCGGCGGACAAGAAAATCTATGCGCTCCGCGACGCGACATCGACGGTCGAGAACATCGGTCTGATTTGCGCCTCGATCATGAGCAAGAAGCTGGCGGAAGGCATTGACGCGCTGGTCCTCGATGTTAAGACGGGTTCAGGGGCATTCATGGAAAAGGAAGAGGACGCCGTTCGCTTGGCGGAAGTTATGGTCGGAACGGCGCGTGGCATGGGCAAGAAATGCGTCGCCTTGCTCACGGACATGAGCCAACCGCTGGGCCGCATGGCTGGACATTCAAATGAAGTGATCGAGGCAATTGACGTGCTGAAAGGCGGAGGCCCCGCTGATCTTCGCGAATTGAGTATCGAGCTTTCTGCGTGGATGTTTTATCTGGGGGATCGTTGCGGTTCCGTTGACGAGGGCCGGCGGCTCGCCGCCGAAACGATTTCGTCGGGCAAAGCTCTAGAGCGTTTTCGCACTTGCATACGTCTCCAGGGTGGCGAACCGCGGATCATCGACGACACGTCTCTTCTGCCAAACGCGAAGTTCAGAGCCGATGTGGTGAGTCCAAAAGGTGGTTACGTCGCAGCAACGCGTTGCCGCGATTTTGGAGTCGCGCTGGCGATGCTGGAAGGTGGACGCGGCAAGAAAGAAGATCGGATTGATCATGGCGTCGGTCTCGAGTTTCACAAGCGGATTGGCGATCGGGTGCAAGCGGGAGAAAAGCTTGTAACCATTGACTACAATTCTGATGCGCGGCTTGCAGAAGCGAAGAACATAATCTCGGAAGGCTTTGCGTTTTCAGATACAGCCGTAACAGTGCCGCCGTTAATCCGCCGTATCATCGGCGGCTAGAGTTCAGGTCTGCGTTTTGCATTCGCACCAGGTATCCACAAGGAGACGGAATGGGAAGATTTGCCGGAGTGCTTGGCATGTTGTTTTTGCTTGGCGGGGCCTACCTCTTCTCCACATCAAGAAAATCCATCAAGTTGAAAACCGTACTTTGGGGATTGGGCCTCCAATTAGCACTGGGATTTTTTGTACTGCGATCCGGTTTCGGCAGTAAGGTGTTCAGTTTCCTGGGCAATGGCGCGAACAAGCTGCTGAGCTTTTCCTATGCCGGCTCCGCGTTTGTATTCGGTGATTTGGGACTGCCCAAAGAGCTCTCTCGGCTCGGTTTCTCCTTCGCATTTCAAGTGTTGCCGACGATCATCTTCATCGCTGCGTTCTTTGCAGTTCTCTATCACATCGGTGTGATGCAACTGATCATCCGTGCGGCGGCTTGGATCATGACGCGGATCATGGGGGCCAGCGGTGCCGAATCCTTAAATGTCGCCGCCAGCATCTTTATGGGACAGACCGAAGCGCCTCTCACAATTCGGCCGTTCTTGCCGAAGCTCACAAAATCGGAATTGATGGTGGTGATGACGAGCGGCATGGCGCACATTTCCGGCGGCATGATGGCCGGATATATTCAAGTGGGTGGCGCGGATCCAAAGAACCTGCTCACGGCGGTGATCATGACCGCGCCAGGAACTTTGCTGATGGCAAAAATGCTGGTGCCTGAAACAGAGCAGCCGTTAACGGCGGGCCGCGTGGAAATGCCGCAGATGGAGAAAGAATCAAACGTCTTAGGTGCGATTGCGCGCGGCACCAGCGACGGACTGCACCTGGCACTTAACGTGGGCGCCATGCTTATCACGTTTATTGCGCTCCTTGCTCTGCTGAACGCCATGATGGGCGGAATCCACAATTGGCCTCATATGGGCTGGTTCCCCGATAGCTTGCAAAAGGTGTTTGGTTGGATTTTTGCGCCAGTGGCTTTTCTGATCGGAGTGCCCTGGCACGACGCGCCAACCATCGGTAACTTGCTCGGGACGCGCATGGTGATCAATGAATTCGTCGCCTTCAGCCAACTGGGCCCCCTGAGAGGCTCCCTCGACCCGCGATCCTTCATGATTGCAACATTTGCGCTCTGCGGCTTTGCTAACTTTAGTTCCATTGGGATTCAAATTGGCGGCATCGGAGCGTTAGCGCCGGAACAACGCGGGCAATTGGCGAAGTTTGGTGTTCGCGCAATGCTCGCCGGCACCATGGCAAATCTGATGTCAGCGTGTATCGTCGGAATTCTTTCATGAGCGCAGCGAATAAATCCGGCCGGGCCAGTCAGGAATTCGTTTGGGCCGAAGCTGCAGCGAAATACATTTTCAGAAAAACGAAACTGCGTCCCAAAATAGCGTTAGTTCTGGGTTCGGGCCTCGGCGCGTTTGCCGACGAGTTCACGCGCTCAGTAAAGATACCCTACGCTAAAATCCCTCATTTTCCTCGATCTACGGCCATCGGCCATGCTGGTCAACTGGTTATCGGCAGCGTTGACGGCGTCCCGGTCGTCGGCATGCAAGGCCGGGTGCATCTTTACGAAGGATATTCGGTAAGGGAAGTGTCGTTCCCGGTTCGCGTTTTTGCCCGCATGGGCGTGAAAGCAATTGTTTTGACGAACGCAGCAGGAGGAATTAAAAGGGAGTTCACGCAAGGACGGCTTGTGTTGATCAGCGATCACATCAACCTGCAGGGAGTAAATCCTCTAAGCGGCCCGAACGAAGAGAGGTTTGGTCCTCGTTTCCCCGATATGAGCGCCGCGTACGACAAAGAATTTCGCGCTTCAGCGCTCGCCGAAGGAAAAAGGCGTGGCATTGATCTTGGTGAAGGCGTGTACGCAGCGCTGGCGGGACCAAGCTATGAAACGCCGGCCGAGATTCGCTATCTGCGAAGCATCGGCGCGGACTTGGTTGGCATGTCAACCGTGCCGGAAGTGATTTCCGCACGCCACTGCGGCATGCGGGTCCTCGGAATCTCGTGCGTAACCAACGCTGCCGCGGGTGTCCTGGATCAGCCGCTCGACCACAAAGAAGTGCTGGAAACCGCGGAGCGCGTCAAAGATCAGTTCATGGGCTTGCTTCGTGGCATCATTCCCAAAATCGCAAACGCCTTAAAGTAGGGGGACACTTGTCTGAGTTCGACATCCTAGTAGAAGCTGCCAAAGCGGCGCGAGAAAATGCGCACGCGCCATTCTCGAACTTCAAAGTCGGCGCGGCTCTTCGAGCCAATTCAGGAAAAATCTTCGGCGGTTGCAACGTCGAGAATGCGACCTATGGCTTAACCGTTTGCGCCGAGCGTGTGGCGATTTTCAAAGCCCTCAGCGAGGGCGAACGCAAGTTCGATGCGATTGCGGTTTCGACTGACACGGATACTCTGACGCCTCCCTGCGGCGCGTGCCGACAGTTAATCTGGGAGTTTTGTGGGGATGTGCCGGTCATCATGTCGAACTTGAAGGGAAAAGCAGAAGTCGTGCAGATGAGTCAACTCTTCCCCAAGCCGTTTGACTCTTCTAGTCTGTAGCAGCGAAGCTCCGGAAGGAAAATTCCATGGACGCAATCTCCTCAAAGCAAATGAAAACCTGTGTACCGTATCTTTGCCTGTTCGCGCTTTTCGCCATGAGCCTGCCAAGCTTTGCCGATGGTCAGTCAAAACAGGCAGTAGCCTACGATCTCGTCGTCAAGGACGCCACGATTGTCACCATGGATCCCGAGCGCCGCGTTATCAATGACGGCGTGATTGCCGTGAATGGCGATATCATCGCTTTCATCGGCACCACGTCTGCGTTCCAAACGACCACGGCTAAGGGCATCGTTGCTAAACAGACCATCGACGCCAAAGGAAAACTGATCATGCCCGGCCTGATCAATGGGCACACTCACATCCCGATGGTCTTGATGCGCGGACTGATCGACGATGTGACGTTAGACGACTGGCTGCGTAAATACATCTTTCCGGCCGAAGCAAGAAATGTAACCAAGGACTTCGTGAGATGGGGGTCGCGTCTGGCGCTGGCCGAAATGATCCGCAGCG
Source organism: Verrucomicrobiota bacterium (assembly GCA_003176035.1). GTDB lineage: Bacteria > Verrucomicrobiota > Verrucomicrobiia > Chthoniobacterales > Xiphinematobacteraceae > Xiphinematobacter. The sequence goes on along the minus strand of PSRL01000008.1, from coordinate 2,821 downwards.
GCACCACCACCTTTGCGGACATGTACTACTTCGAGGACACCGAAGCGGAAGAAACCAAAGCAGCGGGAGTTCGCGGCATTCTCGGTGAAACCTGGATCGACTTTCCTGCGCCGGACAACAAGAGCAATGCGGAGATGGCGGCGTATACAGAAAAATTCCTGAACAAGTGGCAAGGGGATCCGCTAATCCATCCGGCTGTTGCTCCCCATTCGATTTACACGTGCTCGGAAAAGACTCTTCGCGACGCTGCCGCAATGGCCCGAAAATATCACGCGCCGATTCTGATTCATGTGGCGGAAATGCGGAAGGAGTTAGTGGACAGCATCGAGAAGAATGGCGCCACACCAGTGCAATACTTGGAGCGCATTGAAGTACTCGGGCCAGACGTGCTCGCGGCGCATTGCATCTGGACCGACTACACGGATATGAAGATCCTGGCGGACCGGCAAGTCGGTTGTGTGCACAATCCTTCCAGCAACATGATGCTCGCTAGCGGTGTGGCACCGGTCGTCGATCAGCGCGCGGCAGGAATGCGTGTCGGCTTGGGAACCGACGGACCATCTGGAAGCAACAACGATCTGGACATGATGGAAGAAATGGATCTGGCTGCGAAGCTCCAAAAGACGTATCGCGTCGATCCACGAGCGCTTGGCGCGAAGGGCGCTCTGGAAATGGCCACCATCGAAGGAGCACGCGCCCTGCACATGGAAAAGGAGATCGGCTCGCTGGAAACGGGAAAGAAAGCCGATTTCGTAGTCCTGAATCTCAATGTTCCGAACGCGGTGCCGATGTTCGATGTCTATTCGCAGATCGTCTATGCCTTGAAGGCAAGTGAAGTGGAAACCGTCGTAGTTGGCGGCAAGCCCGTGATGAAGGACGGGAAAGTGCTGACCGTAGACGAAGCCCAGGCAATCGCCAAAGGCATCGAGTACGGAAACTGGGTTGCCGCATCTCTGAAAAACTAAGACAGCTCAGGCGTTCTTCAATTTCCGATATCGCCGAATGACCGCATTCGTCGAACTGTCGTGCTTCAGCGCCGGCTCCGTTTTGCTTTCCAGCTCCGGAATGATTCGCTGCGCAAGCACTTTACCGAGCTCCACGCCCCACTGATCGAATGAATCGATCTGCCAGACCGTGCCCTGCGTAAAAACGGAGTGCTCGTACAGCGCAACCAGTTTGCCCAGCGTCTCGGGCGTCAGCTCTTCCAGCAAAATCGTATTCGAAGGCCGATTTCCCTCAAAAACCCGGTGTGGCACAAGCCAATCCGGCGTTCCTTCTGCTTTCACCTGCTTCGGAGTTTTGCCGAACGCAAGCGCCTCGCTCTGCGCGCAAACATTCGCAACCAGCATGTCGTGATGGCGGCCGAGTGGATTGAGCGTCTTGCCAAACGCAATAAAGTCGCAGGGGATCAGTCGCGTGCCTTGGTGGATCAATTGATAGAAAGAGTGTTGGCCGTTCGTTCCAGGCTCGCCCCAGTAGATCGGACCCGTCTCGTAATTTACCGTTGCGCCATCCAGCGTCACGTGCTTGCCATTGCTCTCCATTGTGAGCTGCTGCAGGTATGCAGGAAAGCGTTTGAGATATTGTTCGTACGGAAGCACCGCAACCGTTTGGGCATTGAAGAAATCCGTGTACCAGACGCCGAGCAGGCCAAGTAGCACCGGAAGATTTCGTTCGAACGGAGCGGTCCGGAAATGTTCGTCCATTTCATGAAAACCGGCGAGCATCGCGCGAAAGTTTTCTGGCCCAATCGCCAGCATCGTGGATAGGCCGATGGCGGAATCCATGGAGTAGCGCCCGCCAACCCAATCCCAGAAACCAAACATGTTTGCCGTGTCGATGCCGAACTTGCTGCCTTCCGCGGCATTCGTAGAAACCGCCACGAAATGCTTCGCCACAGCCTTCTCATCTCCGCCGAGTCCCTTCAGGGCCCAGTCGCGCGCAGTATGGGCGTTGGTCATGGTTTCAAGCGTGGTGAAAGTCTTTGAGGAAATGATGAAGAGGGTCTCTTCCGGCTTCAGGTCCACGACCGCTTCGGCAAAGTCCGTTCCGTCGACATTCGACACAAATCGGAACGTCATGTTTCGATCGCTGTAGTGCTTCAGTGCTTCGTACGCCATCACCGGGCCTAGATCTGAGCCACCGATGCCGACGTTAATGACATTGCGAATCCGCTTACCTGTGTGCCCAAGCCAGGCGCCGCTGCGCACCCTGTTTGAAAACTGTGACATCTTGTCGAGGACCGCGTGCACATCCGGCACGACATTCTTTCCATCCACAACAATGGAGGCGTCTTTTGGTGCGCGCAGCGCCACGTGCAAGACCGCGCGGTTTTCCGTGATGTTGATCTTCTCTCCGCGAAACATCGCGTCAATGCGCTCGCGTAGCCCGGATTCGCGAGCGAGATCAAGCAGAAGCTTTATCGTCTTATCGGTGATCCGGTTCTTCGAGTAGTCGAAATAGATTCCGACGGCTTCCAGCGCAAAGCGTTCTCCGCGCTTCGGATCATCCTCAAACAGCTTTCGCAGATGTGTCGCATGCAGTTTTGCATGGTGAGCCTTCAGAGCAGCCCAAGCTTTGCGTTTGGTGAGCGGCTTGAGCGCGGACTTCTTCACAGCAGCTTTCTTGTTCGCCATGGTCTGCTCCTTTACTGCCTCGATTAGATTGTTCAGTGCGAGCGAGGTTTCATGCGTTTGACGTGATTTTCGCCATTGGCGTCGTGAAAGAGACGGAATCCGCCGATAAAAGCGTTTTTGTTGTTGCCGGCGCGGCAGTTCGGCGGCAATTTCTTCAGCTTCTTGACGTTGCCGCCGCCGAGCAC
>PSRL01000022.1 GCA_003176035.1 Verrucomicrobiota bacterium | reverse complement strand
TTTGTGGGTCTCTTCCCCTCAGCCATTGTTGCAAAACCAAGTCCATATCATTGATATTGCCTTGCTTTTGCGCCGCCCCGAAGAAAAAATACCATCCAAATTTGTGATTATTTTATAGGGGTTGCGCTATGTGTTGCTTTTTAAAAACTCCGCTTCCACCCGGCCTATTCCTCTTTTTAAACAGTCCCTAAAAATCAGCGCGTCTGGTTTTCAACACGTTGCTATTAATTAATAAATTCTCTAGGTTTTAAATTGCGGCAGATTTTGTTGAATGTAATGCGCAATAGTATTAACACTTACAAACGCTTCCCGGGCAACTTGAGCATTAGGTGTAATCACCGCGAAATTTTTTTCGATAGCAACGCTAAGTTCCAAAGCATCTATGGAGTCCAACTTCAACCCATCCGCAGCAAACAAAGCGATATCATCTTGAATTTCCTCAGGATTCATTTGGAGCATCAAATTTTCCACCAAAATTTTTTTGATTCGGGACTTTAATTCATCACTCATGTTACATGAGAATCACCAAAAATCAGTCCGAAGCAAGATTTCTCAAAATGGGCATTTAACTTGTTGAAGATGTGGTAATTAAAGTTTGCGGTCGTATTTTTGGGACCTTCGGGATCTCATGAAACGCTGCTGTTTAGATAAGTTATTGATGCATAAGGATTCATTTGGAGCATCAAATTTTCACCAAAATTTTTTTGATTCGGGACCTTAATTCATCACTCGTGTTACATGAGCATCATCAAAAATCAGCCCGAAGCAAAATTTCTTAAATGGGTATTTAACCTATTGCAGATCTGATAATTAAAGTTTATGGTTATATTTTTGGAATTTTCGGGATCTAATGAAACGCTGCCGTTTAGATAATCTATTGGTGGAAAGAGAATTTTTTGAATCTCGGGAAAAGGCTCAACGCGCTATTATGGCCGGTGAGGTCCGCCTTGAGGGGCGGTCCAATCTCAAGCCAGGAACGTTCGTTTCGGCAGATGCGGCTGTTGAGATTGTCATCCGGGAGCGTTATGTTGGCCGAGGCGGGATCAAACTGGAAGCTGCTCTTTCTCATTTTAATATCAATGTTCAACACAAAATCTGTTTCGATATCGGCTCCTCGACAGGAGGATTTACAGATTGTTTATTGCGACATGGCGCATGCCGTGTTCATGCTGTTGATGTGGGACGAGGGCAACTTCATTGGAGCTTGCGAAAAGATCCCCGCGTCATCATTCACGAGGGCATCAATGCCCGTTACCTAACAGTCGCTGAATTTGGAGAACATCCGGAAATCGGAGTCATTGATGTCAGCTTCATCTCCCTGACATTGATTTTGCCGGCTAGCTTTGGCTTACTCCATGAAACAGGCTGTATGATTGCTTTGATTAAACCACAATTTGAATTGGATAGAAAGCGTGTTGGCAAGGGGGGAATCGTTCGCGACGGCGACGCGCATCAGGAAGCTATCGAAAAAATTCAGACTTTCGCGAGGGACGTTCTCCAAGCACATTGGGGGGGAGTTATGGAATCCCCTATCACCGGCGCTTCCGGAAATAAAGAATTCCTAGCCTTCCTTCGCCCATGATCGGTCTCATTGCGCATGCCTCCAAAGAGGAAGCCAGAACGCTTGTGATAGAGCTTACTAAGAAGCTCAGGGGGGCCGGCATAGAAGTGCTCCTCGAAAGCTATACGGCGGCCGCGGTCGACGAAAAGAATCATGCCGATACCAAAGAACTGGCGGCGGTCTGCGATCTCGTAGTCGTACTTGGTGGCGATGGGACTTTGCTGCGCGCTGTTCGACATATGGTGCCAGTGGTACCGCCTATTTTTGGAATCAACATTGGTTCACTCGGCTTTCTGACCTGTTTAGGCCCGCAGGAAATCGAAAAAGCTATTGAATGTATAGCAAACCGCAGTTTTCTGATCAGCCACCGTTCAATGCTTTCGGTGAGAATCGAAAAGGAGGAAAATTCTGAAGTCCTTGATCAGATGCTCGCGCTGAACGATGCGGTTATCAGTCGCGGCTTTCGTTCCTCCCTCGTACATCTCAGTGTGCTCATCGATGGCGATGTGCTGACGAGCTACTATGCGGATGGGCTCATTATTGCGACACCCACTGGCTCTACAGCATATTCACTCGCAGCCGGAGGGCCTATCCTCATGCCAACATCAGGTGCTTTTGTTGTGACCCCGATCTGTCCTCATGTTCTCACCAACCGTTCCACGGTTGTCAGCGACAAATCGATCATTGAAGTTTGTCTTTCGATTCCGAATCAAGAAGTCAATGTTGCTGTCGATGGACAGACTTCCCATCAGCTCGGTTCTAAAGAAAGATTGCGTTTGACAAAGTCTCCGATCACACTCCCATTGGCTATGTTACCTGAGCGATCTTTTTCTCAGGTTCTCAGGCAAAAATTGAAATGGAGCGGCAGCAATTTCTAATTTTGACTTCACAAATATGTATTCATACGCCGTTCGGCGGCTCATATTATGAGCCAGGCCCAAACATTACATCTCCGCCGTCTTGCTCTGGAAATTGTTCGTAGACTTCATAGCCGTCACCATGAGGCTCTATTCGCAGGCGGCTGCGTGCGCGACCAGCTTCTCGGCATTCCACCTCACGATTATGACATCGTCACCGATGCCACTCCGAATCAAATCGAGGCAATTTTTGAAAGGACCGTTCCTGTAGGAGCTCAATTTGGAGTCACCCTGGTAATCCAAGACAGCGTTCCCTTCCAGATAGCCACTTTTCGAAAAGACGGGCGGTATTTGGATCACCGTCATCCGGAAGAAGTCTCCTTTGGCGGATCCAAAGAAGATGCTCTTCGAAGAGACTTCACTATCAATGGGCTCTTTGAAGATCCCCTAAAAGGGAGTATATTGGACTACGTTAATGGTCAAAAGGACCTTCATCACCGCGTTGTTCGTTGTATTGGCGACCCCGTGATTCGTTTTGAAGAAGATCGCCTGCGTATTCTGCGAGCGATCCGTTTTGCAACGGTCCTGAATTTTGAAATTCATTCCGATACCTGGGATGCATTGATCGCGCGAGCCCATCTCCTGAGCCAGATTAGTGCTGAGCGAATTCGCGAAGAACTCAACCGTATTTTTCTCTCGTCACAAAGAATCCGAGGCTTCGATTTGTTAAATCAAAGTGGGATTTTGAAGCATCTCCTTCCCGAGATAGAAGCTTTAAAAGGTTGCGAACAACCAGTGGAATTTCATCCCGAGGGAGATGTCTTTGTCCATACCCGTCTCATGCTCTCTTTGCTACCTTCCCAGGTATCACTCCCGTTGGTTCTGGCCGTGCTTTTTCATGATCTTGGCAAGCCGGGAACCGCACGAGTAGATGAAACAGGTAGGATCCGCTTTAACACCCACGAAAAGCTCAGTGCCGAAATGACAATCCGAATTATGAAACGGTTGCGCTATTCAAATTCAGATATTGAAAAAACTGAGGCTATCGTCCGAAATCATATGGCATTTAAGGACGTAAAAAATATGCGGCGTTCGACACTGAAACGCTTTCTGGCACGCCCGGATTTTGAAGATGAATTAGAACTACATCGAGTGGATTGTCTGGGAAGCCATGGCCTGCTCGACAACTACGAATTTTTGATCGCAAAACGTCACGAGTTTTCAACCGAAATTTTGGTGCCTTCCGCGCTTTTGACGGGAAGAGATCTCATAGCAATGGGCTGGAAACCGGGCCCTCAATTTAAAGTTGCTTTGGAAGCGGCTCACAATGCGCAACTCGAAGGCCTTCTCTCTTCCAAAGAAGAGGCCCTTGCCTTTGTGGCGAAAAAGTTTCCGCCGACAGCTCCAAACACTGTTTGATCGTTTCTATTCGCAAAGGCACACGTGTTGATTTATTCTTTGGGAGGGTTTCCGGAACATGCATGCTTACTAGCTAAAACGCCCTTTTTAGGATCGACTAGCTAACCGAGACCTACCCGCGCGCTCCCCTCCTCGCTTTTGGCATAGGCGAGTCTCTGGTTCGCGCAATGGGCGGTGAGGGGTTTGAACCCCCGACCTACTGGGTGTAAACCAGCCGCTCTACCGCTGAGCTAACCGCCCGCTTCGCCAGCATCCAATATGAGTCAATTTGACAGTGGCGGCAATGGGAAAATTGGCATGACGTTTAGGGTATGATGTTTTTCAAAAACACCTGAGCCTACCTCATGACTCGTTGCATAGGCTTCTTTGATCATCTCTAATTTTGCATCAAGGTTGTCGATAAAATGTAATGCGAGCGCTTCCGGGGTTTTGGGGCAGACCGGCGAGCCAAATCCATATTCTCCATGGTGGGCGGCCACTAGGTGAATGAGGTGAAGGCGCACATCCTCTGAAGCAGGCGATATCTCTTTCCAGGATTCCAAGGGCAGTTTTCTCCACAACGTATTGATGAGTTCAATTCCAATGGAGATATGTCCCATGAGCTCCCCTCTCATGTCATGAGGAATTAAAAAACCCTGCTCAGGAGGGCAAACCTCCCAGAGTTTTCCACAATCATGGAAAAGTGCGCCGGTGATTAAGAGATCTCGATTGAGGTGAGGGTAGATAGAAACCGTTTGATCGGCCATACGCATCATTTGCGCAGTATGACGGCAGAGTCCTCCCCGATAGGCATGGTGAATCTTACGAGCCGCAGCGGCACGGCAAAACCTACTCCCAAACTCTTTTAGAAAAAGTAGCGCCAATTCTCGAAGGCGGGGATCTTCCAATCTCGCTACGGTTTGTTGAATCCAGTTAAAATCTTCGTCCGTCGCAAATTTTCCTTGGAAAAAATACTGGCTTTCCTCTTTGGAAAGTGTGCGAACTTCCCATCGGCGCGCATCCAAACCATATTGACCGTTACAAAAAAATTCGCCTGTGATTTCGACTACAGCGCAGACGAGAATAGATGAACACTGCGAAAATGCCAAACCATCGCTCCAAGCTCGCAGCGTCATACTACCCTCGGCATCCCGAATTCCTAGTTCCCAATAAGGCTTGCCATTTGCCGAGTCCTTTCGTCTCAGCGATTCAACCTGAGCATAGAGTTTACCTTGCCAGGGATTTTTCTGACAGAAAGATTTGAGCTCCGGAATGGATTTCAAATCCATGACTTTCATGTCTTAAATCCAATGGGAGCAAGTTGAATGAAGTGCCTGCAGAATTCTCAAATTCAACGCTGTCTCTCCAAGCAATCCGGGAATTCCTTTTAAAGCTTGACGTTGACTCGACGGCCGCCCTCATCAAAATAGACCCTGCCGGAGGAAAGAGCAAAAATGGTATAATCTCTCCCCAATCCAACATTCCGTCCCGGAAGGAATTTTGTTCCACGCTGACGTATGATAATACTACCGGACTGGACAACTTCGCCTCCGAATTTTTTTACTCCAAGTCGCTTACTTCTGCTATCCCGACCGTTCCTAACGCTTCCCTGTCCTTTTTTATGCGCCATAAAAACAATTCTAATGGTTGATTTCGGTGATCTTGAGGCGGGTGAGTCGCCGACGATGCCCTACTGTACGGTGGTACCCTTTACGACGCTTAAATTTGAACGCCGTAATTTTCTCGTCCTTACGCTGTTCCACGACCTCGGCTGCAATTGAGGCTCCATTAAGAAACGGCGTTCCTAGGGAGATCTTTTCCTCGCTTGAGACCAAAAGGACCTCGTTAAATAGGGTCTGAGAGCCTACTTCCACATCTAGCAGCTCAACATCGATGATGTCTCCAGGGCAAACACGATACTGTTTCCCACCCGTTTTAAAAATTGCGTATGCCATAGATTTTGTCCCGGAATAAATCAATCCGGCGGAACCGGTGATCTTGAATTAGTTTTAACGCTTTTCAAGACAAATTTTCAGCTTGCGGGTTGATGCCGGAATCGCCAAGTTTACTTCGCTCCTCTCGCTTGCTCGGGTGGTG
>PSRL01000002.1 GCA_003176035.1 Verrucomicrobiota bacterium | reverse complement strand
GGGGGGCGGGCTGACGGTGATTGCAAACGCCCCAAATCCCGCCGGGCTGACCTTATTGCAGAGATTTTTTGGAGAAGATGGAGTTCATCCAGCTTATCTATTTGTTGCTGCCATAGTTCCAACAGTGATAGTGGGGGCGCTGCTGATGCTTTTGCCCTGAAGAGGGCGTATGGCATCAAAAAGACATTGCAACAAACATTTGCGAAGCGTACGAAATTGGGGCACTTTATACAGTATACAGTATTGTGACACTGCCCCCACCGTCCGATACAGACTCAAATATCCATGAACAGTTCTTTTACGGCCCGCTGGAACGAGGCTTTATTGGACGAAAATTATCGCAGGTGGCAGCAAGATCCTCAGTCTGTCGGAGCAGACTGGAAAGCTTTCTTTGAAGGATTTGAGCTTGGCGCTGCACAACCCGGCAACAACGGAATTAAAACTGGCGACGCTGCTCTTGTCAGCCAGGATGCGGACGCTTTCCAAACCAAAGTGGATGCATTGATTGCCGCCTATCGCACCCTAGGGCATTCCGCTGCCAAAATTGACCCTCTTGCGGAGAAACCGCGCGAACAGCCTCTGCTCAGCCTCGAAAATCTAGGTTTCGAAAAGGGAGATCTGGACAAAACCGTCCGCGGTTTGGCTGGCAAACAAATGACACTTCGGGACCTCATCCGGACTCTTGAAAAAATTTACTGCGGAACGGTCGGCGTGGAATTCATGTATATCCAGGACCCTCAGCAAAGAAATTGGATACTCAGTCGCCTTGAGGATTTGGAGAACCAGGAGGAGCCGGACTATCGCGGTGTGTTGCGAACCATCTATGAGGCTGAAACGTTTGAGCATTTTCTTCATTCAAATTACGTTGGGCATAAGCGATTTTCGGTAGAAGGCGGCGAATCTCTCTTGGTGAGCCTGAAGGCGATCCTCAATAGTTGTGAAAACGCCGACATTCGCGTGATAGCCTTGGGAATGGCGCATCGGGGGCGCCTCAATGTCCTGGCAAATTTCCTTCAGAAGCCGCTGGAAATGATCTTTAATGAATTTAGCGACAACATATATGTTCCGGACTGCGCTTCGGGAAGCGGTGATGTAAAATATCACCTCGGCTATCAAACCCTCCATAAAACCGCCAGCAACTACGAAGTACAAATCGATCTGGCTGCTAATCCGAGCCATTTGGAGGCGGTGGATCCTGTGGTCCAGGGAAAAGCACGGGCATTACAGCGTATTTTCGACGATACACGAGAACGGAAGAAAGTGGTGCCGGTTTTAGTCCACGGAGACGCCGCATTTGCGGCGCAGGGTGTAGTCGCTGAGACGTTCAACATGTCGCAACTCCCGGGATACCGCGTTGGAGGGACCGTTCATATCGTCGTAAACAACCAGATTGGTTTTACAACCTTGCCCGCCGATGCGCGCTCGACACCATATTGCACCGATATTGCAAAGATGGTCGAGGCGCCTATTTTTCATGTGAACGGAGAAGATCCCTTGACGGTTGCTACCGTCACCCGCATCGCATTGGAATTCCGACAGAAATTTGGGCGCGATGTTGTCATCGACATCACCTGCTTCCGCCGCCATGGGCACAATGAAGCTGATGAACCTAGCTTCACGCAGCCAAATTTATATAACAGAATTAAGGCTTATCCTTTATTAAGTGATGTTTTTCTAAAAGAGCTTCAAAGGAAAGGGGTCATTCAACCCGAAGAAGCGGCAGCCTTAAAAAGCAGGGAGTTGAAGGAACTGGAAGAAGCTCTTGCGCATGTAAAAGCCAGCGAAGCTCAGAAAAAAGAAAACGAAAAGGATAAAACTACCCACGAGCGGAATTCGAAATTTGCCGGTTCAACCGCAATTTTTCAGCCCTCCTATTCCCATGAACCAGTAAATACGGCCATCGATACCGCAATGCTGGCGAAAATCGTCCGTGCTTTGACCACAGTCCCCGACGGTTTTCGAGTGCTTCCTAAAATCCGGCGCATGTTGTTAGAGCGTCGACACAAGATTTGGAAGGAAGGCGGGCCCTATGACTGGAGCTTCGCGGAAGCTCTGGCGTTTGGCTCTCTCTTATTGGAAAAAGTTCCTGTGAGACTTTCCGGCCAAGACAGCCGCCGAGGTACGTTTAGTCACCGTCATAGCGTGCTTTACGATGAGATAAATCGTGAGCGGTATATTCCCTTGGACAATCTGGGGCCGGAACAAGCAAAATTCTGCGTCTATAACAGCCCCTTGTCCGAATATGCTGTCCTTGGTTTTGACTATGGGTACTCCCTGGACTTCCCTTCTATGCTCTGCCTCTGGGAAGCTCAGTTTGGTGACTTCTTTAATGGAGCTCAGATCATGGTCGACCAATTCATAGCTTCCGCTGAAGCAAAATGGCAACGCCCTAGCTCCCTAGTCATGTTGTTGCCCCATGGCTATGAAGGCCAAGGTCCTGAGCACACAAGTGCTCGCTTAGAGCGCTTTTTACAACTTTGCGCGGAAGAGAATATGCAGGTGTGCAATTTAACCACCCCCGCACAGTACTTCCACGTCCTGCGGCGCCAAATCCACCGTGGCTATCGAAAACCCCTGGTCATCATGACCCCGAAGAGTTTACTGCGAGCTGAAGAGGCCGTATCAAAAGCAGAGGACTTTACTCACTCCCGTTTTTTCGAGATTCTGGACAGCCAGGGACATACTGATCCCGATAAAGTGGAACGGGTTATCTTCTGTTCCGGAAAGGTTTACTACGACCTTTTCCGATATCGGGCGGCGCATCAGCTAGCGGACTCGGTCGCTTTAATTCGTATCGAACAGCTCTACCCGCTATACGAAGAAGAGTTGGGTCGTATTTTTTCTCAGTACAGAGGAGTTTCGCGGGTAGTCTGGTGCCAGGAGGAGTCTCAGAACATGGGCGCTTGGTCATTTATTTTCCCGAGACTTCAAAAACTCCTGAAACGGGAAATCTTGTACGCTGGTCGTTTGGCTAGTGCAAGCCCGGCTACCGGTTCAGCCACCGTACATAAAAGGCAGCAAGCCGATCTCGTAGAAGCTGCTTTTGGGGTATAAGATGAGATTATGCAAAAAGAGAAATTGTTGTTGGGGAGAATGCTCCTTTTTGCTCTGAGAGCTTTCCAGTAGCCCTCGAATGCGTAATCTCAGTTAGAGTAGTTTATTATCACATTCCTTATTCCATGCAAACTGAAGTAAAAGTTCCGGCTGTTGGAGAATCCATTTCAACGGGCGTGCTGTCCTCTTGGCATAAAAAAAGTGGGGAAACCGTTCAGGCAGGTGAAGTCCTTTTTTCTTTGGATACGGACAAAATCTCTACTGAAGTCAATGCCCCTGAAGCAGGTGTGGTGACCACACTGGTGAATGAGGGAGATGAAGTTCAAATTGGCCAAATAGTCGCGACTATTGAGACAGAAGTGGCCGCCGCAACTGCCAAACCGGCCGCCCAGCCTCCTGCGCCGGAAGAAGCGACCCCGCAGGAGCAGCCTCAACAGCCAGCCAAACGCGCTAAAAAGGAGCCTTCGGAACCACCTCCGTATCAGCCTGAGCCTGCGCAAGCAAAACAAGCGCCTCAAAAAACCTCCCCTTCCACTCCAGAGGAGAATCAGCAAAAAGCCCCGCAGGAGAAATCCGGTCGTGTGACACGGAAGCGCCTTTCACCGCTGCGTCGAAAAATTGCCGCACAACTAGTTTCCGCTCAGCAAACAGCGGCTATCCTCACGACATTTAATGAGTGTGATATGAGCGGTGTGATGAGGCTTCGAAAAGAGCTTCAAGAAGAATTTCAAAAGAAACACGGCGTGAAATTGGGATTTATGTCGTTTTTTATCAAAGCGGCGGTAGATGCCCTCCGAGCCGTACCCGCATTGAACTCCCGGATGGAGGGGGAGGAACTCATTCAAAATCATTTCTATAGCATTGGAGTGGCTGTGGGTACTGAGCGAGGCCTGATTGTCCCTGTCCTTCGTGACTGTGACCAAAAGTCCTTTGCGGACATTGAGCGGGAGCTTATAGGGTTTGCCACCAAAGCACGGGAAGGCAAGGTCTCTCTTGAAGACCTTCAAGGGGGAGTATTTACAGTATCCAACGGGGGCGTCTACGGTTCCCTATTGAGCACCCCCATTTTAAACCCCCCTCAGAGCGGTATTCTTGGCATGCATAAGATCCAGGAGAGACCAATTGCAGTCCAGGGACAGGTAGTCATTCGACCGATGATGTATCTTGCGTTGAGTTATGACCATCGAGTCATCGATGGCCAGGAAGCAGTTACCGCCCTCATTCGCATTAAAAATTGTATCGAGAATCCTGCTCGGCTCCTTTTGGAAGCCTAGAACCTCTCCCAAAACCTAGGGAGGCCGCCGGCACGAGAAGCAATTATGACAGAGGATCAGAGCGAGGATAGTTAGGTATCCTCTGCGCTACCTGACCAACTTCAGCGGCACCCACCATCATATGGCAAAAAGGCTCTCGCCCAGAGGGTTGACGACTTTTTGGAGCGAGCTCAGCAGGCGCCGGCCCTGGCAACAGCATGTAACGAATTTCATCAGATGAACGTTCTCAAGGAAACTGGCTGTACCCCCGACGAACTCCGAATTGTTTTTTTTGTAAAGCCTACTACCTTATAATGCTGCTATGGAAACCATCTTTGAGATCGGCAAAGTGATCCTGATCTGCCTGGAAGTTTTATTACTATTTAATCTCCTCATTGTTGTTCATGAAGTGGGGCATTTCGTTGCGGCGCGTTGGCGAGGCCTGCAAGTGGATAAGTTTGCACTTTGGTTTGGACCCGCTTTATGGAAAAAAACGATCCGGGGGATTGAGTACCGGATAGGCTGTATTCCGGCGGGAGGATTTGTTTCAATTCCACAGATGGCTCCAATGGAAGTCATTGAAGGAAAAGCATCCGATGTAAAAAATCTTCCATCCGCCTCTCCCTGGGATAAAATCATCGTCGCCTTTGCCGGGCCTTTGTTTAGTTTCTTACTTGCGGTAACCTTTGCAATTGTTGTTTGGGGAGTAGGGCGGCCTGTAAGTGAAGCCGAGACTAGCGCGATTGTGGGCTATGTTGAGCCACATGGGCCGGCGGCTGATGCGGGGATCCGAATGGGCGATAAAATCCTCAGCGTCGATGGGAACCCGGTGGGCCGTTTCGTGGGAATGGAGGAAGTTTCAGATAGCGTTATTTGGAATGTGATTCGCAGCGTCAACCCAACAATTCCTGTAGTAGTGGAGCGGGAGAACAAGCGACTTTCTTTCGAAGTCACGCCGGTGATTCCTGAAAACAAGGGAATGGGGAGGCAGCATCTCCGTCAAATCGGCATTCTGCCGGCTCAGCTGCCAATCATTGCGAAAATTTTTGACCATAGTCCCGCCGCCGAAGCGGGGTTGCGCAGAGGTGATGCCATTGTTGCCGTCAACGGCCAGCCTGTTTACAGCGTGAGGGCATTTGCTGATAACCTTCAAAAGGACAGCAGCGAGCCGCTGCAATTGACCGTGCAGCGAGGCAGCCGTTCCTTTCAAGTGATTGCAACTCCACGCCCCCCCCAAGGCGACCGGCGTCCTCGACTGGGAATTCTTTGGGACGACCGTGGCGTGATTGGAATCACACACCCTAGCCCGATGAACCAAATCGTCGCCAGTGCCACCACGATCTGGAAGACCCTGTCGGCAATCACTTCTCCGCATTCGGAAATTAAAGTTCAGCATCTGAGCGGCTTTGTAGGAATCATGCGGCTTTATTACATGAGTTTTGTGGCGCCTGAAGGTTGGAGAATGGCCCTGTGGTTTAGTGTGGTGCTCAATGTGAACCTCGCCATACTAAACCTACTGCCGATTCCACCGCTGGATGGCGGTCATATTCTCGTTTCTCTGATTGAAGCAGTCCGCCGCAGGCCGATTCATCAGAGAATACTGGAGAGAATCCAAACTGCGTTTGCTTTGGTTGTGATAGGGTTGATGCTGTATCTCGCCTTTTATGACATTCAGGATATTCCTTGGAAGGGGCAAAAAATGGCGGTCCCAGAAATGAAGTTCCCTAAGTAGTTGTATTTAAATAGGATATCTTTGTAAGTAAAAAGCAATGTCTGACAGCAGCTGGACCACACCTTGCGATCAAAAAATCCGACCGCCGGTTCCGACGCTGTCTGCGAAAGCTCTTCATCATGATGAATCCGTTCCAATATAAGAAACGTCGCAGCCGGCCGGTCAAAGTCGGAAAGGTTTCAATAGGTGGCGAGGCGCCCCTTTGTGTGCAATCGATGATCACCGCAGATACGATGGACACTGAAGCAGCGGTCTGCGAAGTTCAGGAACTTGCGGCGGCTGGAAGCGAAATCGTAAGAATCACTGCGCCCACCGTCAAAGATGCGCGAAATCTGGAGCATATCAAACGAGAGCTTCTGTTGCGGGGAATTGACGTTCCTCTTGTCGCCGATATTCATTTTAAGCCCGACGCAGCTATGGAAGCCGCAAAATGGGTGGAAAAAGTGCGCATCAATCCGGGTAACTATGCGGATTCAAAAAAATTTGCTGTTCGAGAATACAGCGACGAACAATATCGCGCTGAACTCCACCGCATCCGCGAGCGTTTAAAACCGTTGATTCTGTTTTGTAAACAGCGAGGTATCGCCTTACGGATTGGCACCAACCACGGCTCTCTCAGTGACCGCATCATGAATCGATACGGCGATACCCCCCTTGGTATGGTCGAAAGCGCCTTGGAATTCGCCCGCATCGCCAGGGAACTGGATTATCACAACATAGTATTTTCCATGAAGGCCTCTCAGCCAAAGGTGATGATCGCTGCCTACCGCCTTCTTGCCACAAGATTGGCTTCGGAAGGGGCCGACTGGAATTATCCGCTCCATCTTGGTGTAACCGAAGCGGGGGATGGAGAAGACGGGCGAATCAAAAGTGCCATTGGGATCGGGAGCCTTCTCCATGACGGGATAGGGGATACCATCCGCGTATCCCTCACAGAAGACAGCGTGCATGAAATTCCAGTGGCTCAGGCCCTTGTCAAGCCCTACCTCCATCGTCAGGATGAAGCCCCATTGTTTGAATCCCTATCTCCCTCCTTTGATTGGTTTTCCTACCGTCGTCGAAATTCCTCTCTATTGCGCATTCAAGAATTTTCGCTTGGAAATCAAGAACCAATCCGAGTCTTTACCACACAGGAAAAATGGAATGCGCTCGCAAACCGGCGCACCCAACTAGGAGATTGCCAACCCGAGATTGTTCTCGAGTCCGCACACGCATTCAATATTGATCCCCGGGATGATCAGGCGATCGAATTGCTAAAAACTGCTCTCTCCCCACAATTAGTCACGGTTACGGACGGACTCAACATCTCGCCAATTGCAGCTTTCCGCTTGTTGGCCGCGCGCATCCCGCCACTTCATCCCATCTTGCTGAAAGATACCTTGCAGCCCACAAAAAGCGAAGACCGCTTATCTGTCCTCTTACAAGCCTCCACTAATATTGGGTCCCTGCTTTGTGATGGCATAGGAGACGCTATCCTGGTGCAAGGTGAACCTGACGCTGAAATCTCTTTACGTCTGTCATACAATATCCTTCAGGCAGTAGGTGCGAGGATTTTTAAAACCGACTATGTGGCATGCCCCTCCTGTGGCCGAACGCTTTTTAATCTCCAGCAAACAACAGCTCGCATTAAAGAAGCTACTTCACATCTCAAAGGAGTGCGTATCGCCATTATGGGCTGTATCGTGAACGGACCCGGAGAGATGGCTGACGCGGACTTTGGTTACGTCGGAGGCGCACCCGGAAAGGTGAATCTCTACGTGGGAAAAACGCCGGTAAAATTTAACATCCCACAAGAACAAGCGGTGGAACGACTAGTTGATCTCATTCAAGAGCACGGAAAATGGACTGAACCCTACGCGGCTACTGAGATGATATAGTACTTACTGCTTGGGTGACTATCGCGCATTTTTTGTTTTTCTTGTCCTTAACAGAATGTGCGTATATTTGCGCATGTGCTCTATAACTACTGTAAATAACGCAATCCAGTTTCCGATGGACCCGGTTGTCGGCAGGTCACCTTCCAGATCAATTAATAAATTTTTTCAAAAAGTCAAAAATCATTTTGTCGGCGGAGTGCTGAATGGTGGCATTGCCCGAATAATGCGAAACGTTGGTCGTCCAAGGGAATTGACTCATGAAGAAGTCATATGGCGATTAAACCACGGGCGAGGACTCAGTGGGTATACTATTAAAGACTTTCCTTTCGGTATAGTAACATCGATTGAAAAGCGGCGCCAGACCCCCGGTGACAACACTCGCCTTTGTCTGGATCACACGGAACTGATAAATTGTAGCTTAGCGGACCTGCAGTGGGATAACGGTACTCTGAAAGGGGCACGCGTGACAAATTTAGATCTTAATGGATCTAGATTGGGAAATTTCTATCAGTGTGACGGATGGGACATGAGGGGCCTATCTGGAACTGTCCTACTCAAAGGTGCTGATCCAAGTGACTGGAGGTTGAGCAAAGGCTCGAGATCAATTTCCTTCTCTGAGGTCAAGAAAGCGTCCGATAATTTTAAAGGCGAAAATGAAAATGAATCAGTGGATGTAGATCCGCTGCTTGATGCCGCACTCTATATTTATGCTCTGACCGACGTTCGTTATCCCTCAGATAATGCAAAAGCAAAAGTAAAACTAGCTCATCATATCGTAAATCAAATAACTAGCGAATGCTCAGAATGCGACATAGAGGAGCCCTTACAAAGGGGTGCCTGGCTGTTTTTCAAAGATAAAATAAAAAATTTAAAGAACAAGCCAAAGGATTTGCAACCCATGACGGAGGAAATGGAACGCGACGGGATTTTTGCTCTTTACGAACACGCAAAGAAGGATCCCAAATCTGTTCTTTATTCCCCCAGCCAGGAGTGGCAAATGTACGATGACGGTTATCAGGAGGAGGGTCATTCCTCCGAAGGGGATTGGCGAAAACATCGGCCTGCTCAACAAGAAATAAAGAAATTTGTTTATGAAAAAGTATGCCGTGAATTCCTGAAGAAGGACCCCGATCTTTCATACTTTCGGAAAATGATTGAGGAGATTAAGAAGATGGGTTGTCCTAATGAGCTGAGTAACGTCGCTGAATGTTTCTATCAGCATTATAAGGGTCAACCGCTGAACCAGGAACAACAAGAATTCTTACAAGAACTCAGCCGCTTGTGTTTAAAATATATTGGGGACGAGGATATCTCACGCAAGCCATTTCAAAATATATATAGTTTGTATAATATGATATACAAAACATTGGCGAGAGTGGCGAGCCTGGAATTTCCGAATCGGGCCGCTACACAATAGGGCGGTGCCGCCGGGAGCCGTTGTCCATTGCAATAGAGCGCTTATTAAATAAATAGTTACATGCTGCAAGAAATTGCCATGATGCTGCCGGACCTGCCAACATCATGTAACTATTTAATTAAAAAAAGTTCTGCTTAATCTCATTCAAAAGCACGGGAAAATGGACTGAACCCTACGCAGCTGCTGAGGTGATACAGTATTTACTGCTTGGGTGACTATTACGCATTTTTTGTTTTTTCTTGTCCTTAACAGAATGTGCACATATTTGCGCATGGGCTCTACTATTACCGCAAATCACGTTCCGATGAACTCGGTTGCCGGCAGGTCACCTTCCATGCCTTGCAAATTTGTTCGAATATTCACAAATTTTTTTGCCGGCAGAAAGCTGGATTGTTGCTTTGCCAAAATAATGCGACGCGCTCATCATCCAATGGAATTGACTCATGAACAAGTCAGATGGCGATTAAAACATGGGCGATCACTCAGTGGATATATTATTAGAAATTTTGATTTCAATGAATTTCGACCCCGTTTGGAAGAGGATGATCGCCTTCGTCTGGATCACACGGAACTGATAGATTGTAACTTAGGAAAAGTGGAGGCTTATGGTACTGTGAAAGGGGCACGCGTGACAAATTTAGATCTTAGTGAATCTAAATTGGGACTTTGCTGCTCGGACCATAGAGGATGGGACATGAGGGGCCTCTCTGGAACTGTCCTGCTCAAAGATGCCGACCCAACTGAATGGAGGTTAAGTAAAGACTCGAGATCAATTTCCTTCTCTGAGGTCAAGAAAGCGTCCGATGATTTTAAAGGCGAAAATAAAAATAAACCAGTGGATGTAGATCCGCTGCTTGATGTCGCACTGTATAGTTATGCTCTGACCGACGTTCGTTATCCCTCAGATAATGCAAAAGCAGTAGCTCATCATATCGTAAATCAAATAACTAGCGAATGCTCAGAACACGATATAAAGACGGATTTACAACGGGGTGCCTGGCTGTTTTTCAAAGATAAAATAAAAAATTTCGAGAACAAGCCGAAGGATTTGCAAACCATGACGGAGAGAATGGAATTCGAAGGGATTTTTGCTCTTTATGAACACGCAAAGGAAGAACCAGAATGTGTTCTTTATGATCCCACCAAGAAGTGGCAAATGTACAATGCTGGAGGTAAGCAGTTTCCTACCGCCGAAGAGAAGTGGCGAATGCATCGGCCTGCTCAACAAGAAATAAAGAGATTTGTTTATGAAAAAGTATGCCATGAATTCCTGAAGGAGGAGCCCAATCTTTCATACTTTCAGAAAATGATTCAGGAGATGGAGAAGATGGAGCGCCCTGATGAGCTGAGTAACTTCGCTGAATATTTCTATCATCATTATAAGGATGCACAAAAGAAGGGTTATGCACCGAGTGAGAAACAAGAAATTTGCTTACGAGAACTTGAAAGCTTGTGTGCAAAATATGTGTTTTGACATAGAAAACCCTCGGACCAGCCTGGCACAAAAAACTTTCTTACAAAAACTCAACAAGCTGTGTTCGAAGAAATATTCTCAGGAGAATGTCTCATACCTATATATCTGATATGCAGATTGTGATAGAGGAAATGTTGAACGGACCGCCATCTCGGAATCAGGCCGCTACACACTAGGTTGCTGTTGGGTAAGACAGTGAAAGGCGCCTAGCCCCCAAATGAGTTCGCGACAGTCAAGCGGAACGACTTTTCGAGTGGGGAAAGCCTCTTTCAGTACGGACAATGCCCATGCATCGTGAGTGTCTGCAAACGCAGGCATAAGGACTATTTCGTTGCCAATGAAGAAATTGGCATAGGTTGCCGGGAGCCGTTGTCCATTTCGATAGAGCGGGGCTGGCATCGGGAGCCGCAGAATATTCAGTTGTTCTTTTCCATTGAGTTCACTTCCGTAAAGTAGCTCAAGATTACTCTGGAGTGGTTCATAGTTGGGATCGTTTTCATCCTCTTCCACTGCTGTGACGACGGTGTCGCCGGAGACAAATCGAGTAATATCATCGACATGTCCATCCGTATCGTCACCTTCGATGCCCTCTCCAAGCCAAAGAATTTCTCGGATGCCTAAGTATTGTTTGAGTCGGTCCTCTATTTGCTGCTGAGAACAAGTGGGGTTGCGATTAGGGTTGAGAAGGCAACTTTTGGTGGTCAAGAGGGCGCCCATGCCATTGACATCTATGGAACCGCCTTCGAGTACAAATTCAGAACAATCGAATAACGGTAATTTGAGCTGAGTTGCAATGTGACCGGGAACGGCATCGTCCAAGTCAAAGGGGGGATATTTCCAGCCCCAGGCGTTATAGCCGAAGTCGACCGCGGCGAGCCGGGGTTCGATATTTCGAGTAACAAAGATAGGCCCATGATCCCGACACCACGGTTCATTTGTGGGAATATGGAAAAACTCAACATGTTTCAGGTCAGCTTCTTTTAATAAGCTGCGAACAGTTTGCTCCTGCTGAGAATGAGACACATTGATGCGGACAACCTCCGATTCGGACAAAATTTCCACCATGCGAACGAATGTGGGAATGACGCGCTGGTAATGCCCTGGAAAACTAATTCCATCCGGATGGGGCCATGAGACCCATGTAGCCTCATGAGGCTCCCATTCCGCGGGCATCCGATATCCGAGTTCTAGTGGAGTCGACATGCGGCGGAAAGTGTCAGTTTTCTTGGGCTGTAAAAACAAGCGTAATTTGAGTCTAACGCAAGAAAACTAGCATTGCGGCTCTTAAACTGTTACCTTACAGGGCTGTTTCAACATGCCTAACGTTTATATTAAGACATACGGTTGCCAGATGAATGAACGGGACTCTGAGCAGGTGGCACAAATGCTTGTCTCCAGGGGACATCGCATGGTGACTAGTGAGACCGAAGCCGATGTCATTCTATTAAACACATGCAGCGTTCGGGACATGGCTGAACAAAAAGCCATAGGCAAAATGGGCATGCTGCGCAAATTGCGGCGGACTCGTCCACATTTGGTCCTTGGCTATCTGGGCTGTATGGCCCAGGCGCGGGGAGCCCAACTTTTAAATGTTTCTCCCCATGCTGACCTGATTGTAGGCACTCAGAAATTTCATCGTGTTGCGGACTATGTGGATGAGCTGCTTGCACGTCGGCAGGAAATACGGATGGATGACGAACGGTTGCCGATCGTCGATACGGATGAAGAGGCCGGATCACAGTCCACAATTCGGGATCACAGTGCGGAAGGTGGTGTCATTACGGCCTTTATTTCTATCATGCAGGGGTGCAACATGCGCTGCGCCTTCTGTATTGTACCGCGGACTCGCGGTTCAGAGCGGGCACGTTCCATTGAGGAAATTGTGAAGGAAACGGAGGGCCTCATCGACCGAGGTGTTCGTGAAATCACCCTTCTGGGGCAAATTGTTAATCTCTACGGGCGTCACGAATTTGAAAAAGTAGATGGCAAGAGTCCCTTTGTGCAGCTCCTGGAACGGCTCCACCAACTCAATGGGTTGGAAAGAATCAGATTTACTTCGCCACATCCGATAGGCTTTCGGGAGGATCTGATCGAGTCCTTTGCTTGTCTTCCCAAACTCATGGAACATGTTCATCTACCCCTTCAATCCGGTTCGGATCGAATTTTGAAGCTGATGCGGCGTGGCTATACCGCCCAGCAATATCTGAAACTTGTGGAGAAATTGCGGGCAGCGCGCCCAGGGATTGCGATCACGACTGACGTCATCGTAGGATTTCCTGGAGAAACTGAAGAAGATTATCAGGCAACGCGTGAAATTTGTCAGACCGTCGGATTCGACAATGCGTTCATCTTTCGCTATTCCTCTCGGAAGGAAACGATCGCCGCTGACATGGAACAACAAATTCCGGAAGAGGTTAAAGAAAATCGAAATCAGGATTTGCTTTGTTTGATTAACGCAAATTGTGAGGCTAAACTTGAAAATCATGTGGGCACCCAGGTGGAAATCCTTTGTGAAGGCCCGAGTAAAACAAATCCCAGTCGGCTCAGTGGCCGCACACGCACCAATAAAATTGTGATTTTCGAAGGATCAGAGCGTCATATCGGTCAAATCTTTAAGGTGTTCATTACGAAATCCTCTTCTAATACCCTTTATGGAGACCCAGCCATTTTGGCCTAGACTATTTCGCAAACGGACACATATATGTCCGCTTTTTCAGCGCCATCCAAGTTGATACCGATATGCTTCTCTTCAAGGATATCCAAACTTTTTATAAGTCGCTCCGAATTAGGGCTCGGGCATATAAATTACCGGATAAGGAGACGCATCTCGGTCTGCGTTTTCGAAGCCTGGTATTGCCGCTCTCGCTTGATTTTTTGCTGCCACCGCCGACCAGTATTTGTCAACAAGTTGCTTCATTGCCCCATTGTCCTGAAGAGCATCTTCCGTCTCATATTTTGCCCGCAGCTGATGGCATTCGGTGAGTGCTGCTTGCGCCGCCTCCGCCTTTAATATAAAATTAGCATACTCCGGCAGGTTGAGAAGCGCCTCCTGTTTCTCCCTGGACAGGTCTTTATACCACTTTTCCGCAGGAACAGCTGAGACTTCTCCTGAAGAATTTAGCATATAAGAAGAGGAATGAGAAGGTGTGATTATATGACTCCAAATATAATCCAGAGGATCCAGATCCTGTCTTTTTAGCATTTGAGCTTCTAAATCTCCTATGATTTGCATTTTTTCGTTAACCTGCTTAAGTAGGCTGCTCTTTTTAGCGGGTGGCACGTCGTCAAAGTCCACCGTGTAGAGCATCTGATGGACCTCGTACCGTAAATGCCACCATTCGGAATATTTAGGATGTTGTTGAAACTCCTCGCGTTCAGCCATTGAGAGATTTGCAACATGCTCCGGAGCAGTGACTGCATTCCGTTTTTCATTTTGAGAAGACGTGGAGATAGTCACAGAAACAGGTGATACGGAGATAAAAGTCCTGCTCCCAAAGGGTGCTTCCAGATCCTCCGCTCCCTCTGCTCCAGCTGAATCAGGAGTGTACCCCTCTTTGCCTGGAAAAAGTGAAAGCAAACGGCGATCCGTTGTTGCTGCGATGTCTAACGGCGTTTTCCCCTCATAATTCCGGATGTTGGGATCAGCTCCACGAGCTAAAAGAAGTGGAATAACGGAATCTAATTTGCCCCACACTGCCAAATGTAAACAAGTGTTTCCGCTTTTATCTTGCACATTCACATCAATACTCTCTTGATCTAAGAGAAAACGAACAACTGCTTCCCGACGGGAATCTATAGCATAATGCAAGGCTGTATATCCAACAGCATCGACTTTATTGATGTCGAAGCCATGGCTCACAAGAAATTGGATGGTGGGCAAACGTCCCCATATTGCTGAATGATATAATCTCTCATAGCCCGTGGATCTATTTAACAGCATAGCATACTGCTCATTAAGATCTCCCGGCGTTTTCTTGCTTTTGTTCCGGATGTCGGGATCAGCGCCATGAGCCAAAAGAGATTGAATGAGGGAATCTAATCGATTCTGTACGGCGAAATGCAAATAAGTATTTCCGTCCAAGTCCTGTACATTCACATCGACGCCTTCTTGATTCAAAAGAGCGTCTATCCAGTCCATTCGTTTCAGGATAATGGCCCAGTGTAAAACGGTTCGTTGACGACTGTCTTGTGCGTTTAAATCTATCCCTTGTTCAAAAAACCAATTTGCATGCGCCGCCGGCACTCCGTTTTCTATCATAGGGTATAGGAGTGTTTCGGAATTTCTATTTTTATCCTGGATCAATGCTGCATCTTTGAGCTGTGGAAAACGCATTAACAGATTGATCATTGGTACACTTTTGGCAGCATGATGCCAAATAGTATTTCCGTCTTTATCTCTTTCAGAGATATTAGCTTTAGCTCGAATCAGCAATTCTACCGCTAACAGATTTTTATTTTTTGCTGCGAATAAAAGAGCCGTTTCTCCTCGTTTATTCTTAAAATCAATTGCGATAGAATCGCTTTCAACATACTCATTTAAAATTAATTGAACCATTTCCTGACTCGGGCTCTTTACGGCTGCATGTAAGAGGGTGGTATCGTCGTCACTTCGAGTATTGATCCGCACTTTAGTTTTTAAAAATCTAACGATATCTACGTGTCCCGCTTCTGTAGCATTAAATATCGACAGCGTTCCAGGCGGACGAGTTAAGTCTACTCGGTTAGATGCAACTATATATTCTACGAGCTCCAAATTGCCTGCCTGGGAAGCGACCAGTAGTAATCTAAGAAAAATGCTAGAGGCTGTGGGTTGTTCCAACTCTTCTATGTTGAGATTCTTTTCTCGTAGAACCATCCGAAGAATGTCATCATCCTCGCTATACCATGATGCAGACTTTAAGATGCTTCTATTACTATTATCTTTTGCGTTAACATTGGCTCCTTTGGCTAAAAGAAATTCAACAAGGCGAGGGCGCCCATGTATTACTGCGAGATGCAGGGGAGTTTGTAATGCATCGTTCGGCTGATCAAGCAAGTCAGGATGCTGATCAAGAATGGCTCTGGATGTTGCGAGATCTCCCGAAATTACAGACTTATGGAAGGCATTATTGCCGAATTGATCGCGATCGGAATTATCAACTTTCTGGCTTGCAGATTGAGTTTTCTGAATCGAATGGATTGACGAGGGCTCTTGCGGTTGCTTTTCTTCTATTGACTTGATATGTTGACGGTGGTTTGCGGTTCCGAGAGGAGCAGCTACCACACGGGCATTTAGGTTAGAGTTTTTGGCGCTTGCTAATTCTCCTCCGGAGCCCTCGTTATCGTTTGTATTTGATGCAGCAGTTTTTGCATCATTTTGAGAAGAATCCGTGGATTCAGTTTCGTCTGTATAGGAACTGGAAGAGGAAGATATATGATAGAAATAACTAAATAGTGCTATAGGCATAAGATATATTATTTTTTGGTGAAGTAGCCGTGTATGCTAATTATTAATAGGAAATAACAAATTAAAATAGTAACTAGAACCTCTCCCAAAAGCGAGAAGCAATTATGACATAGGATCAGGAACGAGGGTGGTCAGGGATCCTCTGCAATACCTGATTAACTTAAGCGATTCCATCCTATGGGAGCAGGGTTCTCGCCCAGAGGGTTGCCGTCCTTTTGA
Source organism: Verrucomicrobiota bacterium (assembly GCA_003176035.1). GTDB lineage: Bacteria > Verrucomicrobiota > Verrucomicrobiia > Chthoniobacterales > Xiphinematobacteraceae > Xiphinematobacter. The sequence continues at coordinate 6,691 of PSRL01000002.1, read as the reverse complement.
AACCAGGCTGTATTCCCAAACTTGGTCGATACCATCTGAGGTATTGTCTCATTTTGGCGCCTCGCTTGGCTCCAAAATTTCTGGCAACGCCGGCCTTCCTATGTTTTTGCAAAGGTTCTACTCAGCCTGCCGGCACGGGCTGAGTAGTTACTTTTTTCCAAAGTCAGTTTGAGCAAATTTTCTAGATCCTCATGGCCGTTATCTTTGGCTTCTTGAAGGGCTAATAAAATCAGATCTTCGTTTGTAGAAGCATTGAGGAGCAATTTTGTGGATTCGTAATTGCCTCCGTTTACGGCATAGAATAAAGGCGATCGTTCGCCTCGGGTGTCGTCCCGGATATTAGGGTTTAGGCCGTACTTAAGTAATAAACCAAGCATGGCGCTGTCCCGCTTTTTTGCAGCAAGATGCATGAGGCCGAGTCCACTTCGTCTGAGATTGTTAACATCATCAATATGATGCTTGGTCAGACGTTTCAGTAACCACTTTGCTTCAGGGAGCTGGTCATTTTTAACGGATTCGTAAAGTCTGTTAAAATCTTTTCTTATGGTTGGATTAGGGAATGGGGAATTAAACTCGCCTTGAGGAAGCGCGGTTTGCCTAGGTCCGGACGCAGAGCAAAGTCTGCCCAAAAAATCGGAAAAGCGATTTCTGGGGGCGGCAGTCCCGGAAGATCTGAGGCAGAGATTTTGAGGAATTAATAACATCTCTTAAGATGCACTCATCGGCGAGAGAGATCAATCCTGAGATTCCGGGTATTAATTACCGAGTAAAAGCGCAAAGTTTTTCTCCAACGGAGTTTTGCCAAATGACTGAGATACTCAGTAAAAAGACCAGGTTTCTGTGATTTTAATTATGACGCCTGATTCGACTCGCAAGTACCTTTACCTCAGAAAGGCTTCATGGAGCCCACCGTCTACCGTGAGGATTTGACCTGTCGTTTTGCTCAAGCGATCACTGAGTAAAATATAAAAAGCTTCGGCCTGGTCAGCAGGAGTAATCGGTACCTTCGTGAGAGTACGCTGGGCATAGAATGCGGCTAACTTACCGGTCAATGACTCAGTAGATTCTTCTTCCGTATAAGGAATTTCATATTTCGCCAGCGACGCAAGGACTCGATCGCGAGGAAACATGGCGCTTCCCTGAACGACCGTTGCAGGCGCAACTCCATTTACACGGGCTAAGGGAGCCAGTTCGATGGCAAGTTCGCGGACAAGGTGATTAGCCGCTGCTTTGCTGGTGTCATATGCAAGGCTTCCTTTCTTAGCCACTACAGCATTTGCGCTGGTGGCGATGACAATATTTACGGGCAGTGCTTGCTCTCGAATAGTTGAGGCAGCTTCGTCAACGACAAAATATGCGCCCGTGACATTGATAGCAAAGGTCAGCGGCCACTTATCGTCAGGAATGTGTCCCGTGGTGTCTGGGGGCACAAAGATTCCAGCAGTAATGGCAATGGCGTCGATGCCACCATATGCCAATGCGATTTGATCCAAGAGAGAGCGGATACTTTTGCGATCGGTGATATCGGCTGCGAGGCCGAGTGCGGGACCGGTGGCCGACAAGCCGGTGCCTGCGACGCCAATTCCGCTTCCGCGCTGAGTGGCAATCTCGCGAGCAGTGTTTTGAGCTGCCTCAGCATTGAGATCCACGCTCACAATATGCGCCCCTTCTTTGGAAAGGCGATGAGCAACCTCTCGACCAATCCCACTCCCGGCACCAAGGATTACGACTACTTTCCGCGCAAATTCCTGTTCAGGTGGCATTCGGCGAAGTTTCGCTTCTTCCAAAAGCCAATATTCAATATCAAATGCTTCTTGTTGTGGTAGGGATGCGTATTGATCAATGGCTTCCGCGCTGCGCATGACCTCGATGGCGCAGTTATAGAATTCGGCGGTGACTCGCGATTCGCTCTTATCCTTGCCCCAAGCAATGAGGCCTAAGCCCGGAATGAGAATGACTGTGGGATTCGGATTTCGCATGGCTGGCGAATTGGCTGCTTTACAGCGCTCATAGTAATTGGCGTAGTCGGCACGATACGTTTCCAACCCCGCAATGATTTGACGTTGTAGCAATTCTTCGTCGTTGGTGGCGGGGTCCCAATCTACATAGAGCGGTTTGATTTTAGTGCGCAGAAAGTGGTCGGGGCAGCTGGTGCCGAGTTCGGCAAGTCGAAGCGCGTCATGGCTATTTACAAAGCGAAGTGCCGTCTCATCAGTCTGAACGGTGGCGATCCAACGGTGCTGGGGAGTGCTGATTTTTCCGCGAAGCCATGGCAGAATCCTTGCCAAAAGAGCAAGACGCTTTGATGCATCGAGTTCCTTTTCCGGAGGGTATTTGGGGCCTCCGAATGCCTTTGAATGTCCGCCCTGAGCCTGATACTTCTCATCGATGTAACGCGCTGCTTTTTCAATGAGGCGGAGAGTCAATTCATAACATTCGAGGTCGTCGTTTGCCCAATTGATCAGACCATGTTGCCCTAAGATGACTCCCTTGGCTTTCGGATGTTTCCGACAGATCTCCTGAAGATGAATACCTAGGTCAAATCCGGGTCGTTGCCACGGCGTCCAAAGGACTTCTTCGCCATAAATTTCCTGAGTCAGTTTCCGCCCGTTTTTCGATGCTGCGATGGCAATGACAGCGTTTGGGTGGGTATGATCTACATGTTTATAGGGAACAAAGGAGTGAAGAGGGGTGTCAATCGAAGAGGCTCGCGGATTTAAATTGAAGGTGCAATGAGGATATGCGGCGACCATTGCATCTTCCATAGCCGTTTTGGGTCCTTTTACGGTGGCAGCGAGATATTTTTTTTGAAGTTCCTGGAGTTTATTCTGATAAAGAGAAGCAAAGTTTTCTTTTTTTGAGGTGCGAAGATCTCCGCCAGAGCCCTTCACCCAAAGTACTTCCACGGTTTCCCCGGTGAGAGGGTCCTTTGCTTCGATTTTTGCAGAGGTGTTTCCGCCACCGGTGTTAGTGATCCGTTGATCACTGCCAAGCAAATTGGAGCGGTAGACAAGGCGTCCCACGGGGTCGAGGTTGGACGCCTTCGCCTCGTCCCACAGGTAGCTAACAAATTGGAAGTCTGAAGATTGCATAAATAAAATTGATAGTGAATCCAGGACGTTCTCCGGAACACCCAAGCAATTAGTTATTTGATGGATGAATATTAATTCGAGATGCTTGAGCCAAGCGAGATGAGCTTACAGAGTTTTTGCAGTGTTTTCCAGAGCATTTATTACCGATCAAGAGGTTCTAATTAAAATGCATGAATGGGCGCCAAATTTTGGTTTGGACGCGGCGCAATAGCCGGGCTAAAAGGGATGGCAACCTCGGGGCAGCAATTCCCTGTAACTTACGACAAATGAGTAAATCAATGCCCTAAAGGCATTCTAATAGAATATACAAAAAGTTAATTTTTTATAAAGTTCTTGCCTCTTCCCTGGCGAAGTACCTTTCTTGTAGGTGCTCCTACATTATGTACAAAAATATCCTGATTCCAGTGGAAAACAGTCCGGCAGATGTCACTATACTGGGCCATGTTCGACAATTGGCTCGGCTCACCGGCAGTCGTTTGATACTTTTACATGTTGCTACAGGATGGGTGGCAAGAAATTACGATCAACTTAACCTTGCCGAGAGCGAGGAGATGAGAGACGATCGGGCATATCTCGAGAGTCTGCTCCAATCTTTGCAGGCGGAGGGTTTCAGTTGTGAATGCGAATTGGCCCGAGGAGAACCGGCAAACGAAATCATTCGAGTTGCTGAGACACGGAATGTCGATCTGATTGCAATGTCGACTCACGGGCATCGTTTTCTCCAAGATCTTATTTACGGCAGTACAGCTGATCATGTCCGGCATTTGGTTGGGATACCGGTCCTATTACTCAAAGTACCGAATGAAAAAAAATTGTAGAAATGTAAACGCTCTAGGTGCGGACTAAAAGGGGGATTTCACACGCCATTCCGGTTTCATGATCGTCCCTTTGGATTCATATTCAAACAGCCGACTCATTGGAAAAAATAAGAGTCCGGGAAGGCCTCGAACATTGATACGCATGAGCATATCCATTTTTCCGGTAAGGAAGGCAATATCGCCCCGGCCTTGTAAGACAAAGCCCTTACCGGAAATTTCGAGATTCTCAGTCAGAATTTTGCGATTGCGAACCTGAAAATCCGCGGTAGCGGTTTTAGCAGGTGAATTGCCCGATCCTGGGAGGATTTGATTCATGATCAGAGAAATTGGTCCCAGAAAAGGCACTGAGAGGACTGTTCCACCTTCAATAGTGCACCGACCACTGCCAATCATGTCCGTTTCTTTTCCTAAATACGCATGGAATTGATAGTGCCCGCTTACGAAGCCTTTTGAATTATCGTAATTAAAATAAAGCTTGGTTAAGCGAGCGAAGTCGACACGCGAGAGAGTGACACCGACGCCGAAAGTCGGGGTTTTTGGATCGAGTGAAACATTTGCAATTATTGCAACCGACCCTCGAAAGAGTTCCGCATTGGCAATACGCACCTTTACCCAAGCTCCGTCAATATGAACGTTTGCAGTAGTTGCTCCGAAACGGAGTGTTTTTTTGATGAGATTGTAATCCAGTCCCTCCGGAGAATCGATATGGATCGAGAGTGAATTATAGCTTGGATGAACCAAGGAGACCACCCCTTGTACGCGGACACGTGGTGGGGCATGAAATCTGTAAACCGCGATGACTTTTGCGATCTGCGGATCAATCCACTGCAGGACATCCACGGGTATCATGGTGGAATCAATGTCTCTTAAATAAACGTGTTTTTGTCTAAAATCATAGATTACGGTACCTGTGCCCTGGCCCTTGCCACGGCGAACTGAGAAATTTTGGCACGTGAGTGCCTGTGCGTTGATTTCGAAGTTGGTATATCCGGAATCGATCCAAGCCCCGCGAACAGCCATGCGTCCAAGTTTAATCTCGCCATGCCCCATCAGGGAGGCAAGGTCGCAACCGCTCAAATGCACCGAAATGTATGGGGGTTCCACAATTTCGGAAGTCTTAAAAAATGCGCGAAGGCTCGGATCAAAAAAATCCAGAAATTCTTTGGGATTCGCCGTGCTGGATGCATTGATTTCGATTTTATCCGGTGCAAAATCAAGATCGCCCTTTACAGACCCGGATGGAGTCCGAAGGTTTATGCTTAAGTTGTGAACAGCTTTTGCCCCGGTTTCAGTGGCAAATTTAAATTCCAGTCGAGGGAAATATTGCTTTTTATGATAAAAAGATTCGAGAGCCACTGAGCCTGAAACCTGGTATTCAAGCTTTTTGCCCTTCCAAGATAAATTCCCATCGAGATTTAACTTCGGGGGGGTTGCGCTTTGCAGATCCGAGAGCGGCTTTAATTTGGGCGCCGAAACAAACTTCCTCAGCAAGGGGAAGATATTGACGGAGCTTTGCAGGGTAAATTTGCTTTTTGAGGTCAGAAGATTCACGGTGCCCGAAGCAGCCAGGTCGCCTTTGGTATCCTGAAGATGGAGCCGTTCGACATTGATGATACTGTCTTTGGCGGAGAATTTTAAGTCCAGTTTGGGAAAAAACTGTTGGTTGTAAGAGAAGGAGAGAAGCGATGCGGTACCTGCGCCGCTGTAATAGAATTTTTTATTTTTCCACGAAACATCTCCCTCGACATTAATTTGAGGGGGGGAGTCGATGTAAAGGCCCTTGAGGTGTGGAGCTTTGTAGTTTGGCAGTAGGGTCTTGAGTATAGCGAACGGGTTGGCTGAGCTGCTCAGGGTGAAGTGCCCCTGGGAAGTTGCCAGGTTGGCTGAACCAAAAGCCACAAGTTTACCCTGAGCATCTTGAAGAGTGAGATGCTGTACCTTTAAGAGATCGCCTTTAGCTTCGAGTTTTAGTTCCAGCAGCGGAAAAAAAACGTCCTTATAAAAAAAAGATCGCACCACTGCCGAGCCATTCCCACTGCCTCGCAGCTGACCATCTCTCCACGAGAAATCGGTGTTGATACCGATTTGCGGTGGTTTCTCCATGCGGAGGTTTTTCAACTGGCGAGTTTTCTGCCAATGGGGGGCAAACTCCCGGAGGTAGGGAGTGGGATTGAGGAAACTTTGTAGCGTGATGCGCCCCCTGGATGCGGTGAGATCAGCCGTTCCCGAGGCAGTGAGGGTTCCTGTCTGGTCCTCCACTAGGAGTTGTCGAATTGCAAGTCCTTCTTGGGCATAGTTTGCCTCGAGGAGGAGCTTGCCAACGGAAAGGCTCTGGTATTGAAATTCTTCGGCATGAAGGACAATGTTGAGTGCTTGAAGCGGCTGCTTGTTAGCAAGATCCGCTGCAAAAACAATGTCGGCTTTGGGTGGTTTTTTGAGGTATTGAACCTTTCCCAGTTCTTCGAGGAGAAGGGCTAACCTTTGGAGATGTATTTTTCTTTTGCCGTCAGCTGTGGGGAGGGTGCCTAAAAGATGGGGATTAAAAACCTCTCCTCGTACCAAAAAATGTATTTTTTCCGCAAGAAAGTAGGCATCCAAAATTTTTACGCAATTTGGTTCGAAACCGATTCGAACATCGGCGTCGCGGATGGAAAGAAAACGTTGGGGGTCCTCTGTCAGTGGCAAATTTACTGAAGCTTTGTGGAAATGAACCACCTTAACAAAGCGCTGCCATGGAAGGAAACCGAGCAAGTTTAGCGTAACTGTCACTTGGTCAATATT
>PSRL01000011.1 GCA_003176035.1 Verrucomicrobiota bacterium | reverse complement strand
CCGCTCCTCGATGCCTAAACCGAAGAACTATAAACCAGAAGCGGCGCGCCCGCGGGAGTCAGCGGCTGGTTTTCGCGTATGGGTTGCCCGTCGAATAGGGGTCCTGCAGCGCGATGGAGCCGGTCTCCAACAAGGATTTCAGGTTGGACATAATCTTCGGCCAGCCACCGGACACCGCTTCGATAAATTTCGACGGATCGCGGTCGATGGTGTGGGTAATCGAGAGCTTCACCGCGGTCTTGATGGGTTCCAGTTCGATCGTGCAGCGCGAGTAGCCCTCGGCTTTGAGCTCGGGCTTGCGCTCGTGCTGCCACCGGATCACCAGGCGGCGCGGCGGGTCGGCCTCGACGATCTCGCCGGCATCGTAAATCTCACCATCGCCGGACACCATTTTCCATGAAGATCCCGCGGTCCACTTGCTCTCACAGTGCATGCCGAACCAGTACTGCTCCATGAACTTCACGTCCGTCAGTGCGGACCAGAGTTTCTCCGGAGTGGTGCGGATGTAGGTCACGTAGACAAAGGTGCTTTGCTTACTCACGATCTTCTCCTTCCAGACTCTTCTTCAATGTTGAAAGCGCCTGCAGGTGCGGCTGGTCGAACTTGCTGATCCAGCGCTCTGCAATCTCGTGGATCGGGACGGGATTGATGAAGTGGAGTCTCTCCCTCCCTTCACGTTTCCAGGACACGAGATTGGCCTTCTTGAGAATGGCGAGATGTTTCGCGACCGCCTGGCGTGTCATGTGCAGCCCCTGGCAAAGCTCGCCGAGAGTTTGGCCATTCTTCCGGTGCAGCTTGTCGAGGAGCTTGCGGCGGCTGGTGTCCGCCAAAGCTCGGAAAACGACGTCATCGCTCATCTCAGGAATAGGCAACCATATGGTTGCCTGCCACTCATAATAGGGAACCATGCGGTTCCCTGTCAAGCGCTTTCTTTGTGAGGGTTAGGTCTCTGTGAACTCTGCTAAATCCGAACTTGGCTGAGTCCAACCTTGCAGCAACAAGCTGCTCATCTCCTATGACTTACAGCCCTGAGTATTTTGTCGTTATTTTCTTTAGCTCTTTTCGTCACTGGTTCATCCAAGGAGAGCCAAAAGTTTTTTTGACGACACGTCCAAAGGAGTTGGTATGAGTTCTAAAATTTTATTTACGGGCAAGACCCACACCACGGCCGGCCAGAACGGCATCGGGCGCAGCGCTGACGGATTTCTGGATATCAAGCTGCCGCAACCGCATCCGGCCGCCGAGAATCTGTTTGGCGTGGCGTGGTCCGCCTGTTACATGGGCGCGATCGAGGTTGCTGCTTCCAGAAAGAAGATCACGCTTCCGCCGGGGTTGGCTGTCGACGCGCAAATTGACCTGCACCTCGAAGGGATGGAATTCTTTCTGACCGCACGGCTCGACGTGATCATGCCGGGCGTGGACCGCGACGTAGCGACGGAACTGATTCGGCTCGCGCATACCATCTGCCCATACTCCAAAGCGACGCGCGGCAACATCGTTGTAGAAACCAATCTGGTCGATAAAGCCGGGGCGCACGGAGCCGCGTGAGTCGCTCCGCTTGAATTCATCTCGCACGGCCATCACGGCCGCCGGACTCGCCGCGCCTTGACACACTTAGAATTTACGTGACCAACATGCGTCGAAAGCTGATCTGGTATTCGATTTTGGGCGGAGCGTTCATCACGCTGCTCGCGATCGGGTTGCGACACGCGGGAATCAACCGGCCTGTTCCCTATCTGACGTATGCCGGCGTTTATCTGATGGACTCGTTCTTCCAGAAATTCCTCGAGTGGATTCCCTGGCAGTATGCGGACAACCTCATCTCCGAAGTGGCTCTGTTCCTCGTTTTGAATATCTTGGGCTATGCCGTCGTGATCTTCCTGCTGCTCCGGATATTTTTCCCTGACCGCTCGTCCGAGCTCCCTCCTTTGACAGGGAAAAAATAGAGGCGGTCGCTTCCGAGCTTCATTTCCACTCACTTTCGTCCAGCCACCTGACTGTTAGTGAACACCCGCGCGCATCCCTCGCCACGTGCGCGCGAAGTCTTTGTCCAACATCCCGAGGGCACCTTTTCAGTACGCCTTCCAGTTACCGGACGACGGACTCCTATACAGGATTTGCAATCAGAAAAGCGCTGGAGACTGTCTGTGAAACGCGTGAGAATCCATGTGTGACAGCACACGCCCTGGAGGAGATATGACTGCAAAGCTGCGTTTACTCATTGCCGGTTTTCTGGCACTACCGATCGTTGCGGCTGGCCAGGGATTAACCATAGGGACAATCGATCAGGCTCTGGGAAGAAGTGGGCAGAAGTCAGGGGATGTATATCGAGTTGCATTTCCGCGCACGGACCTCCATGTCTCGGTAAACGGAATCGACATTAAGCCGGGGCTCGCACTGGGTTCTTGGGCTGCGTTTACGGGTTCTGATGAAAACACGATGGTGATGGGCGATCTGGTTCTACTCGAGGACGAACTGAATGCCGTGATGGACAAGTTGCGCGCTGCGAGTTTTGAAATCACCGCCGTCCACAATCATTTGCTCCACGAGACACCACATGTGCTTTACATGCACTACATGGGACACGGTCCGAGTGCTCAACTTGCGGCTGCGTTGAAAACGGCACTCAGCGTCTCCAAAACGCCGCTCGATAAACCCGCGGCTTCCGCGGAAGATACTGCACCTCCCGCTTGGGTGAATGCCGTTCAAGAGGGCGTCGGACGTAAGGGTGCGTTTAAGTCGGGAGTGCTTTCTTACGGCGTGGCACGAAGTGACCAAATCACGATGGATGGAAAGCCTGTAGCACCGGCTCAGGGACTGGCCGAGGCGATTAATTTTCAGGCGGCGGGCACGAACCAGGTCGCCACGACCGGCGACTTTGTGCTGACAGCGGCTGAAGTGAATCCCGTTCTATCGGAGCTGCGTTCCCACAATATCTATGTCACCGCCCTGCACAGCCACATGCTCACGGAAGAACCTCGTCTCTTCTTTATGCATTTCTGGGCCGTGGGCGATCCTCAGACCGTTGGCGCGGGAATTAAAGCAGCGCTCAGCCGGGTGGCGGTTAAATAAAATGCGTCGCCGTGCTGGAAGACGCTGTTAATCTTACGTTTAGGTCAGCCCCGGCAAAATCCGGAAGTTGGGTAACGAAATCCCATGAACTACGTAGCCCTGCTGCGTTCAGCCATGGTTGCACTGTTGCGCAATAAACTGCGCAGCATGCTGACCGTGCTCGGCATTTCCATCGGTATTGCAGCGGTTATTTGTGTGGTCGCCATCGGTAAGGCCGGTCAGGCTCGTGTCGAACAGCACCTCAACAATCTGGGTGATAACTTCGTTTGGATTGAAGCTGGAGGACGTGCGGTCAACGGCGTCCGCACGGGCACTCACGACACGAAGACTTTGGTCGAGGCCGATGCAGTCGCGATCAAGAACCAGGTTTCTCTGATCAAGAACGTGTCGCCCAACGTGGACGATCCCGTGCAAGTGGTTTACGCAAATCAGAACTGGCATACCGTCTATCGCGGCGTCTCCCCGGAATTCTTTGACATCAAGCGATGGTTCGTCGATCAGGGTGCGATTTTTTCGCAAGACGACGTGGATCGTGCTGCCGATGTTTGCGTCATCGGACGCACCGTCCGCTATCAGTTGTTTGGCGCTGAAGACGCCGTTGGAAAGGTTGTTCGCGTCAATAATCTTCCCTGTAAGGTGGTTGCGACTCTCCTTCCCAAGGGGCTCTCCCTCTCTGGCCAGGATCAGGACGACGTGATCATAATTCCGTACACCACCGCGCAGAAGAAGATCAAGGGTATCACCTGGCTCGACGACATCCTGTGCTCTGCGGTTTCTCAGGATTCGGTCAAAACTGCCGGACAAGAAGCCGCGGCTGTGCTGCGCGACCGGCACCACCTTCGTCCGGAAGAGGAGGATGATTTCAACATTCGCAACCCGGAAGACATCATCCAGGCGCAGATCGAAGCCAGCAAGACTCTCACCATTCTGCTGATCGCCATTGCTTCGGTTTCATTAATTGTCGGCGGAATCGGCATTATGAACGTCATGCTCGTATCGGTTACCGAACGCACACGCGAAATCGGCGTTCGCGTTTCCGTAGGAGCAACGGAAGAGTCGATCCAACTGCAATTCCTCGGCGAATCGGTGGCTCTGAGTCTCGTCGGCGGAGCAGCGGGCGTTCTCCTAGGTATCGTTGGGTCGTATCTGGTGGGACAGACGCTGAAATGGCCCATAGAGCTCTCTGTCGAAGCGGTCCTCGTGGCAGCCTTGTTCTCTATTGCGGTTGGTGTATTTTTTGGCTACTACCCGGCACGGAAGGCTTCCCTGCTCGATCCCATTGAAGCGTTGCGGTACGAATGACGAAAATAGTTTCGTTCAGGAATTGACCTTATGAAGTTCCGACTCAGGTGGCTTGTGCTCGCGGCGGTCGTGATTGGCACCGCACTTTTTGGCTATTTCCGATTCACGGCAAGTACGCAGATTCAGAATTTTACGGCCAAGGTTGAACGTGGATCGATTGATGATGTCGTCGAAGCGACAGGAACGATCAACCCCATTGTCACGGTCCTCGTGGGCTCCCAGGTTTCCGGTACGATTGCCGAGCTTCGTGCCGACTTCAATTCTCGTGTGCGGAAAGGCGACATCGTAGCGGTCATTGATCCAGCCCTCTTTGAGGGAGCACTCATGGAGGCGAAATCCGATCTGGCGAACTCAAAAGCAAATCTTGTGGCGGCTCGGGCCAATCTGGAAAAACTGAATGCCGCGCTGGTCCAGACCAAAGCCGATTACGACCGGGCCGTCGGCCTCAGCAACGGTGGCGTCCTGAGCCAGCAGCAACTCGACATCGCCAAGTCCAACTTCGATTCCGCCAACGCCGCTGTCAATGCTGCCGTCGCCAACATCACGCAAGCCGAAGCCCAGGTTCAGCAGAAAGAGGCTGGGGTCAGAGTTGCCCAGACGAATCTGGACTACACGATCATCCGTTCTCCGATCGACGGCACGGTCGTCGCTCGCAATGTTGATCTGGGCCAGACCGTGGCTGCGTCGTTCTCGGCACCCACTATTTTCACCATCGCGAAAGACTTGAAAACCATGTGGGTTTTCACCAAGACAGATGAATCGGACGTGGGCAGTATTCCGATCGGCAAGCCCGTTAAGTTCAAAGTGGATGCTTTCCCCAAGGAAACCTTTCTCGGTGTCGTCAAGCAGGTCCGGATGAATCCAACTATGGTGCAGAGCGTCGTTACTTATGACACAATCATCGAATTCTCGAATCCCGACCTGAAGCTGCTGCCCGGCATGACCGCATACGTTACGATCCCGCTCGCCTCCGTCGAGAACGTCCTTAAAATCCCCAATACCGCGCTCCGCTACAAGCCGCCTTATGCTCCCGATGAAATTCTCGCTATTTACAAACAGTACGGAATAGACGGTGCGGAACGGGCTCAAGCATCTTCGGATTCACTCGCTGCAGCCACGCCTCCTCAATCGTCTTCTCCCGGTGTACCGCCCGCGCAGCCAACGAATCGTCCGAAAGCGGATACGGCCGTCGTCTGGAAACGTCACTCCGATAACTCCATGGAGCCAGTCAAAGTCTCTCTCGGAATTACCGATCACGCTTACACCCAGATCACAGGGGTTCTCAAGGGTCAATTGAACGATGGGGACGAGCTTATCATCCGCTCGACAGTTCCCAAGAATCAGACTCCTGGCACACTTCGCCGATAGACCCATGGCTGCCATTCAAAAGGATTCCACGGAAACCCTGGCTGCGTGTTCCTCTGTAATCAGGGCGGTTGATCTTCACAAATATTATGACCTCGGCGGCGCGCGTGTTCACGCTCTTCGTGGCGTCAGCGTCAAGATTGCCAGAGGCGAATTTGTAGCCATCATGGGGGCGTCGGGCAGTGGCAAGTCTACCTTCATGAACCTTTTGGGTTGTCTCGACCGTCCAAGCTCAGGCCAATATTTTCTCGAGGATGTGGATGTTGCAAACTACGATAAGCGCGAGCTTGCCCACATTCGTAATCAGAAAATTGGGTTCGTTTTTCAAGGCTTCAATCTTTTGGCACGCACCACAGCACTAGAAAACACCGCCTTGCCGACTCTCTACTCAAAGCTCAATCACCTGGAGTCGCAGAAGCGTGCCACAGACGCCCTCCACATGGTCGGTCTCGCGGACCGCATGCATCACTATCCTTCCCAGATGTCTGGTGGGCAGCAGCAGAGAGTGGCCATTGCAAGAGCGCTTGTGAACCTTCCAGCCATCTTGCTTGCCGACGAACCAACCGGAAATCTCGACAGTCGGACCTCCGTTGAGATTATGGAAATATTTCAGAGTCTGAACGACAAGGGCCTCACAATTATTCTGGTAACTCACGAACAAGACATCGCCGAATTCGCTAAACGAGTTCTTATTTTTCGAGATGGCAAGATTCGCAGCGACCATCCTGTGGCCAATCGCCCTCGAGCGGCCGAGGTCTTGAAGACTATGCCCACCCTCGAAGACTGACGTCAATCCGTCGGTGGCCCGGGCTCCGCAGAGCTTGTGCTGTCTGTGGCTTCCGAAAAGAAAAAAGAATAGACTTAGGGCTGTTTCCAGGTTTCTCGAGCCTTTGTCTCCAACAAGACGTGGTCCTCCATCAACGCACACGAATGAGAGCGTTGCGTGGAAGGAGTTGTCATGGGAAACAAATCCCGCAAGCTGAAATTCCTCGGGCATCTTGGGCGAAATTGTGTCGCTATTTTGTGCTGCGCCCTGCTGCTACCGGGAGAATCATTTTCTGAAGCGCAAACGCAGACTTCGGAGAAGCCCACAGCGCAGGCCGAGTCCGCAAAACTACCGCCCGACCAACTCGACTCCCTCGTCGCTCCGATCGCGTTGTATCCCGATCCCATGCTTGCGCAGACCCTTGCCGCTTCGACGTATCCTCTCGAAATCATCCAGTTACAACAGTGGCTGTCAAAGAATAACGAATTGAAGGATAAGGCGTTGGCGGATGCGGTGGCCAAGCAGCCCTGGGATCCAAGTGTTCAGGCATTGGCGGGCCTGCCTGAGGTGGTGAAGCGTTTGGCCGACGACATTCAGTGGACCACCGACTTGGGCAACGCCTTTTTGTCGCAACAAAGCGATGTGATGGATGCCGTTCAGCGGATGCGAAAAAAGGCCCAAGACAAGGGCAATTTGAAAACAACCGAGCAGCAAAAGGTAGAAACCAAGGTCGTGGAACAGAAAACGGTTATTGTAATTGAACAAGCCAATCCGCAAGTTGTGTACGTTCCTTCTTACGATCCGGTTGTCGTGTATGGTCCGCCGATTTACCCCTATCCTCCGATCTACTATCCGCCGTGGGGCTATTACGCAGCCGGAGTCGCGATCTCATTTGGAGTTGGCGTGATGATGGGTGCGTTCTGGTCCGGCGGCTGGGGTTGGGGCTGCGGTTGGGGCAGCAGCAACGTGAACATCAACATCGACAATAATTTCAACCGCAACTCGAATCTCGGTGGCAACCGGCCATCGCAACTACCGAATCGCGGCGGCGCAGGCAACCGGCCCGGCGCTGGCGTTGGCGCTGGAAATCGGCCCTCGACCTTGCCGTCGGGAGGACGCGGCGGGAATTCCGCTTGGGCACACAACCCGCAGCACCGGGGAGGCACACCATACAAGGACCGCGCCACCGCAGACAGGTTTGGCGGCACCACACGCGGGGACTCTCTGGCCAATCGTCAAGCCAGCGCGCGCCAGCAGATCGGGCAGCAGGGCGGCAAACTGGCAAGCAATCGCGGCGCGGGTGGCGTTTCCAGTCGCGCCGGGACCGCGGGAGCCGGCAACCGGGCCGGCAGCGGAATCGGCGGCGGCAATCGCGCTGGTGGATCGGGCGCCGATCGCATCGGAAGCCGCGACCTCTCCCGCAGCGGCGGTGGCAACCGAGATGCTTTCGGCGGCGGATCCAGGGGATACAACGGAGCCAGCGCGCGTTCGTCGAGCAGTCGCGGCTCATCCAGTTTCGGATCTCGTGGCGGTGGCTCTCGCGGAGGAGGCG
>PSRL01000065.1 GCA_003176035.1 Verrucomicrobiota bacterium | reverse complement strand
TGGATATTTACTTCAAGGGGAATTAGAACCGGGGTCCGACAAGACTCAGCAATTTCAACTTGCCACCAGAATTTTAGACAGAGATCTGAAAGATTTTCCAGGCCATTGCTTTTGGTTCAAAGTTTGCTAACAGCTTGTTGGCTGGCTATTGGATTTTGCAGGGAAACCGAAGGAGAGCTTATGAAACTAATCGATTGTGCGCCGACGCTGAGACTTGCATTAACGATTGGATTTTATTTTGTGCTTTCAGCGGTCTTTGCAAATGCCGATGAGGCAAGCGAGCCTGATGCCAACTCCTATTGGTCAGAAATTCATTTTTACTTGGCAAGTGATCCATCCTCTCCCTATCAGGTCGTGATCGCGAGAAAGGAGGCTGGAGTAGTCACTACGGTCGCCCTCGGTGATTTTACAAAGCTCTGCGACCCGCAAAGGCCCCAAAAAATGGTTCTTGAAATATACTCAGCGTATCGTTACGTCTACTTTGAGCAAACGACATCCCACCTTGCTCATCAATTCCATCTCTACACTGAGCTCAATTCACAGGCTCCTTTTTTATCCAATCCAGCCGAGGAAGTTTGCCTACGTCGCAAAGAGGACAAACAAGTCGTCGTCACTTCGACTTCGCCGGAAAAATCAACTCCTCCCGATACTTTGGAACTGAAGGTGGGTGAGAAATTGAACGCAAAGATCCAAGGCACCCGCGAAAAGATTCCTGACGGATATGAATATGGATCCCCTTTCCTCTTTAAGTCCGCCAGCAGGTCGGAGGCATATGCAGCCATTCGAAAGATCGCCGAATCCCAGGGCGGTCGGATCCCTTTGCGGATGGACGGGACCCGCTACAGTTTTGAGGAATATTCGGCCACGGTTAAATACCTCAAGAGGCCGCTCTCCATGGCGGAGTTCCTTGCCAACGGCATCTGTGAGGCCTTTTCTGGTTTTAGGTGCGAGTGGATTCCTTCCCTGGGATTCTCTTTTGACAGCTCGGAGCCGGCCCTCTTGGTTCAGCCTTAAGAAGGCCCAGAAAGCCGTAGACTTCGGAGGAGCCAAGGGCAAGTCGGACTTCGTCGTATTGACTCATATTGACTCCGCATTGACTCATGGGAAAATCACACAAATGGTTCAAGATTTGCATAATTTCCGATGATGGCCATTCGGTTCCACAGGATTCTGACCTTTAAGCCTTTGCTTTTTGGCTGGACAATTTTTGTCACCAGTCCCCGCTTCGCCATTGCAACTTCGAACGGGGCATTAGCTCTCCAACTATCTTGCGCCAAAGTTTTCAGCTTTTCCAGTAGGAACTTGCCAACCCGTCTGCCACCTCTCGAAGCCGGTCGCTGGCTCGCTCGGCGGTTGGAAGCACGATTTCTCGAGACTTACTCATCAACCGGCTTTAAAGACGACGCCAGCCTTAGGCTTGCAATACGCAACTACGGTCCAGAAGCCGCGAGACTTTTGGAAACTGTCGATTCCCATTCTGAGTTTGCGGTTCGTGTTCCACAGGAGGTGCGACTAAGGATCTTACATCAGGGATTTCAAAACATTCATTTCACGGGTAAGTCTCGTGGCACTGAAAACAACCTTATTCGCAACTGGACCGAATCCGCGATGTTGGGGCTGTCTCATTCTGAATATACCAGCCTCGACCCTAATATTAAGCCCTTTTATGGATACCTGAGACCCTCCTCGGAAAGCGGGTTGGCGCAGGACAGGTCGACCCGCGATGACGATCATGACTACGGCGAGGACATTTACATTTTTAAGAAAGACATGGTTGATCGAATCGCACTGCACATTGGCGACTCGTTGGGTTCAATATTTAATACAAATGAAGATGATCACCAACCCGAAGCTCTTTCTTGGGCAGGACATTTTATTCCTTGGAAATATCGTGCGCTGATAGTTCCGTTTCTTCTATACCCAGTGATACATAACCACATCGGTTTTTATGCACAATTTGAACCCCATGACCAACTTATCCAAGATTGGTCTGGTCTCCCTGAGTCCATCCGGCCGCCGAGGCCTCAGCCAGAGCCTCCTTTAGCTCCAGCACCCCCGCGGCGCCCAATATATGACGGACCACCACTACAATCAGACCCTATTGCACTGATGCGAAACTCCAAACACCAGGACTTTTTGCATCGATATGGCATCTACCTCGAAAGTATGAAGGAGTGGGAATTGAAACAGGTCGCTTTTGAGAGGGCTTATAATGACTATTTGGAGAGTGATGCCTATAGAAGTTGGCGTCTCGCCTCGTTAAGGTACAAAAAATTGCCACCGCTGCACTCAGCATTTAAGGGTACCTCCCTGGAACCTTTCCGCAGCGGAAATCAATCCGGTAGTATTGAAATTTTGTATCTAGGCCCAAGAAATTTAGATAACGTTGAAACCTTCGAATTCGAGGAAATGCCTCCCGTCGGTGAATTTCTTCAAGAGCTTTTAAGTAGACGCATCAGAATCCGGGACGGAAGAGGCTCCATTCCGGTTGATTGGACTCCCAATCAACCGTAAAATGAGCCTAGTGTGTGCGCTTTTGGCTGAAATTACCGCTTTCACTATGACCCTTTGACCTTGTAGCCTTTCTCGGTGAGAAGCTTCCGCAAGTTTTCGCGTTGATCGCCTTGGATTTCAATGACCCCTTCTTTGCCGTCCATCAAATACGTGCCGCCAACTCCGCATTTTTTCTTGGCTTCTGAGGCCAGCTCCTTAAGGAACACCTCGACCTTTGGCAAGTGATCAATGATCGTCACTGTTTTTCCCCGGCGGCCGCCTTTTTCAATCCGTAATATCGCGACGAAATTGCGCCCCTTGAGTTCGACGGGCGGCGGGCATTCACATTCTTTGACGATTTCGCCGCACTTTGGGCATTTGACGTTTTCTTTTGGGTCTGTCGAATAAACAAGCCTGGTGTTCTTCATCAGTTTCTATGAATGGACCTGATTGTTGGGTTTCTGTCAAGGAGCTGTCCTTCGAATTTAAGCAAAGCATGTCTAATTCCTGACTGGGTCCCTGATCAGAAATGGCGACAATATTTATATGATCATCGCCGACCTGCACGTTCATTCGAACTATAGTGATGGACAGCTGAGTATTTCCGAGTTGACAGATTTTTACGGATCTCGCGGATTTGGCGCGATCGCAATCACCGATCATCTTTGCGAGCGTCAGAGCTTTCTTGGGCGGGCGGCGCAATATCTTAAATACACTCTAACTGAAGAGAATTTTGACCAGTACATGCATGAAATTGAGGTGGAGGGCCGACGGGCTTGGAATCAATACCGAATGAAAGTGATTCCAGGATATGAGATCACCAAGAATTCAATTTCCAACAGCCGGTCGGCCCACATCGTGGCTCTCAATGCTCGCAAATTTGTTTCCGCCGATCGGGATGTCGTCGATATTTGCCGCCAAATTCGGGCGCAAGACGCTTTGGCTATCGCCGCCCATCCGGTGTCGACGCGGAAATTTGAAAAACAAACTTACTTTCTTTGGGATCGGCGCCGCGAACTTCGCCATGAGCTGGACGCCTGGGAAGTGGCCAGCGGCCCGGTTCTTTTCGAAGAAGTTTTGGCGAGCGGACTGCCATTGGTTGCGAGCAGTGATTTTCACCGGCCGGGACAGATTCGGGCTTGGAAGACAGTGTTCAACTGCCGTCCCGAAACGGGAGCGATTCTGCAATCGATCCTGTCACAGGATTTAAGTTTTCAATTCTATGCCGGGGATTGTTCTAGTGACGTGCCGGACCTTCGACCTTATCAAATTCACCCTTACGGGGGCGCGCCAGGTTTTGTGGCCAAGGGACAGTATCAACTCGCGTAAATCGATTAGATTAGGGATTCTAGACTCTTGGCCAATAAATCAGGTGGGTAAGAAACAATGCAAACACATTGGCAGAGGTTCAACCATCAACTTGGTAAAGTCAATTTATGACTCAACCGAAATGAAGATATGCTGCTGAACATTGCTTTTTCATTTCTTACCTTTGCAACTGCCTCCCATTTGGACGCTGAAGCCGAAACGCAACGACAAGCGGTTATCCAAGCATTCAATAATGAAGCGCTCAATGATCGACAAAGGGGCGCAGATGCCTTAAGAATTTTCAACAAGGAAGGTGACGAGAAACGACTTGATCGGCTCGCCAATCAAACGAAAGAGGAACGTGAAAAATGGTGCAAGTCCCTTTGGCAAAGACAGCAATACTATATGAGGGATAAGAAATCCGGCTACCAGGTGGATTTACCCCAAGACAGTCATGCTCAGTTTGTAAAAAAGCTGGATGACGAAGCTAGAGAGGTTCGTTCGAAATGGGAGGATAAATTCAATTCCCACCCTCGTCTTGCGCAAAACCCGGAGAATCTTTTTGAGGTGAGGCGGGCAGCCTATGCTCAAGCGGTACTCGATCTCAAGAGGATAGAAGCCGGTGGCGCCCAAACAGCCAAAGGAACTTCCCCCTGCGAGATGATGATCAAGAGTGAACAAGAAACCTTGAAAGCTTCGCCAGATTCAATGGCCGGGGAGTGGCAGAATCAGGCCTACGCCCGCTGGTATATTCGCTATCTCACCAACGATACCGGCTGGCTGACGCCAGAAGAGCGTACGGAATCGTCCGCTGGCCCGCCGAAGAAGGTGAAAGGCAAATCTTAAGAGCCAGTAAGGCTCGCTAGGGAGTGCTTTTCCTGGCAAAGCCCTAGCCCGGGAGCCAATTACAATGGAATCCAAACGGCACGCGCCTCGGCAACTCCACCGTCGCGACCTGACTCAGATCGTGGGCGTCCAATATCAGAAGCTCACTGTTGTCCTTCGCGCCGTCATAAACGATATTGAGCAGCCATCCGTCGTCCTCATTTTTACCAGCCGGATCGGCCACGAAAAGCGCTTCTCCTCCCCGTTGTTGCGCTCGAAAAGGAAAAACTTTTCTTGTTCGCGCGATCAAATCATATTTGAGGGTGCCTTCGACCTCACCATTTCCTGAGGCGCAGTAGCCATAACGGGACATTCGGCCCATGTGCCGCGGATTAAAGGTGGGAAATTCGCAAGGAGCCAGGTCAAGATCCGCTTCGCTGAGTTTGCCACTGGAAAGATCAATAGTCCACTGATGAAGGTTTGAAGCTCCCCCTGGAAATTCCAATCGTCGACAGCCACGCATGACGATTTGATTTCCTTCCTCATGGGCGTTCAGAAAATGATAAACCCAGCAGGGTTCAATGGGGATCCAGCGTACATCCTTGTCTGTTCCGAGGCGCGGGACAACGCCGATTCGCGCCCCCAGTTCAGGTTGATATTTCAAGCCGTTGATGGTGATGGTCACGGGCAAATCAAAAAACAGACTGTAACTTTCAGTGATGAGGAAGTCGTGCATGAAAACGGCGCGCGGAATATTGATTTCCGATTCATGAGTCAATTTCCCGGCCGCGTCCATCACTCCATAGCGCAAATACGGCGGCAGAAAATTATAACCAAAGAACACCAT
>PSRL01000067.1 GCA_003176035.1 Verrucomicrobiota bacterium | reverse complement strand
CGCAATTTGAGGCCGAGTATTGGTGTCGGGAATATTGTCCCGATTCATGGAAAACCAGTTAGCTTTCAAATGATTGTCGATCGCCGCAAAAATTTCTCCGGCTGTGGGCACGAAAAGTCCTTCCGGTTCAGCGGCTGCTGCCCTCTGCTCAGGACTCAGCGATGCGCCAATTGCAATTGCAGCATACAGAAAAAAAAGGACAATATAGATGGCACAAAACTTCTTGCTGCGCTGCATAAGAAAACCAAGTCAGACTCCAAAAAATCTGTAACGCAAAAAAGACTTTATTGCAAACACGGCTCCAACGGACTTTGTCCGTTCCTCTCAGAAAAAAGAAACTCACGAAGGCCTAGACAGTTTGCTAATTAAACAGTTACCTATTGTTGCCAGGAATTTTTGACTCGAGCGCGAAAGCGACGACCGGGCCATATCTTGATAATACGGACCCGGTTGGGGCGACAAAGCCTTCAGCAAAAAGGCCGGCAACCGCATGGCAATTTCTTGCAACATGTAACTATTTAGTTAATAAATTCTCTAAAAAGAGTTTATTAAAGTTTCCGCAAATGAAGTTTCCAAAAGAAACCCACGACGTTGGTCTACCAATTTATCAACTCAGATCCGCAATAGAAGCTGCATTGCAGCGCTCTAACCGCCTGATCCTGCAAGCGCCAACCGGTTCGGGGAAATCGACGCAAGTACCTCAATTTATAGTGGATTCGGGTTTGGCCACAGGTCGAGTGGTCGTTTTACAGCCAAGGAGACTTGCCGCACGCATGCTGGCGAGTCGCGTCGCTGCGGAAAGGGGAAGTCTCCTGGGTGGAGAGATTGGTTATCAAATTCGACTGGATAATGTTTCCTCAGCTGCGACGCGCGTACTTTTCGTGACCGAGGGAATTCTCTTGCGGCAAATGCTTACGGATCCGCTTTTGACCGGCATTTCAGCCATTTTATTTGATGAATTTCATGAGCGCCATCTGTTTGGCGATCTCACGCTCGCACAGAGCCTGGAACTTCAGGAAAAACAACGCCCCGACCTCAAACTGCTCCTGATGTCCGCCACCCTGGATGGCGCGGATCTTTACGAGTACCTTGCTCCCTGCGAACTCCTTCGTTCCGAAGGCCGCACCTTTCCCGTGGAGATAGCTTATAAAAATGCGGAGGGCCAGCCTGTCTGGGAAGCGGCTGCCGAAGAGGTGGCACGCAAATTCCCTCAAATGGACGGCAATGCCCTGGTTTTTATGCCTGGAGCCTACGAAATTGCTCGCACTGTGCAGGCAATTCGAGCCCGGCTGCACACGGCCGTTCCTATTTTGCCGCTACACGGCGAGCTGCCGCCAAGGGAACAAGACGCCGCTGTGGAAAGCGGGGATTGCAGAAAAGTCATTGTCTCCACAAACGTTGCGGAAACTTCCCTCACCATCGAAGGAGTCACTCTTGTGGTGGATTCAGGATTAGCGCGCATCGCCAAATACGATCCACACCGCGGAATCAACACGCTCTTAATTGAGAAGATCAGCAGGTCCTCAGCTGATCAACGTGCGGGGCGCGCAGGTCGAACCGCACCGGGCGTTTGCATTCGACTTTGGAAGGAAAAAGATCATGCGCGTCGGCCTGCTCACCAATTGCCGGAGGTTCTCCGCATGGACCTTGCCGAAACTTTGCTTGCCTTAAAGGCGGTTGGAGTTCGGGATTTCAATACGTTTCGCTGGATTGACCCTCCCGAGCGGGCCGTATTGGAGCGTGCCTCAGATTTGTTAAAAGCTTTGGGAGCCATCGAGGCAGGGACGGAGGAGATCACTCCCATGGGCCGCCGCATGTTGGCTTTCCCCATGCACCCACGCTATGCCCGTATGTTCATCGCAGCCGCAACTCTTGGCTGCGTGCGAGCCATTGCTCTCATCGCGGCATTGACACAATCCCGTAACCTTCTTTTGAAGACAGACCGCCGGATAGAAAAAGAAAGGGAAGATTTATTTGGGTCAGATTTTTCCGATTTCAGTGTTTGTATGCGAGCCTATGCCTGGGCGAAGAAGCAAGGTTTCCGCACCGATGCGTGCCGTCGACTTGCTCTCCATGCGGAATCGGCCAGAGAGGTGGACAAACTGTTTAAACAATTTCTCCAAATTGCAAATGCCCAGAATCTTAAAGAGGACGCTCAGCCCGCCGAAGACGAAAGCATCGCAAAATGCATCCTCGTCGGCTTCTCGGATCAACTGGGCTGTCGCCGCAGTATGGGCACCCTGGTTTGTGACCTGGTACATGGGCGGCGAGGGATGCTCAGTCGAACCAGCGCCGCGCAGTCAAGCCGACTCCTTGTCGCAGCGGAAATTAATGAAATTGATTCCCGCCCGGGCGATCCGCAGGTCCTGCTCAGCCTTGCCACCACAGTTCGCGAAGAATGGCTTCAGGAATTGTTTCCCGCCGATTTCCGGGAAACGACCGCCGTCCTTTTCGACTCCAGTCAAAACCGCGTGGTAGTCCAACGGTCCAAATTATTTCGCGATCTCACCATCGAATCCCAAAAACGAGATGCGGAGCCTTCGCTCGCAGCAAGCCAATGCCTGGCTGAGGAAGTTTTAAAAGGGGAGCTTAAATTAGCCAATTGGGGAGAATCGGTTGAACAGAGGATCTCTCGTGTCAATCGATTGTCTCAATGGATGCCCGAATTAAAGCTTCCGCCCATTGGCAATCTTGAACGTCATCTTCTCATTACCCAAATTTGCGAAAATGCGACCTGTTATCGCGACATCAAAGACCGGCCGGTGCTGGAAATCGTCCGCAGCTGGCTTTCTCCACATCAACAACAACAAGTGGAGCGTTATGCGCCGGAGCGGTGGGAACTCCCTGGCGGTCGCAAGGCAAAGATCGTTTACGACGCGGTTGCAGATCCCCTGATTAGCGCAAGGATTCAAGATCTTTATGGTGTCGAATCCGTCCTCCAAATTGCAGATGGCCGTGTCGCTTTGACTTTTCAAATCCTGGCGCCAAATCATCGTCCTGTTCAAGTGACAAAGGATTTAGGGACGTTCTGGAAAGAAACCTATCCGAATTTAAAAAAACAACTGCAACGCCAGTACCCTAAACATGTTTGGAAGTAAACTTCTTTATTGCTGGTCAATCAAGCAAGGGACGAATCCGAGGAATGTGTTTGTAGCGTGGTAGGAAGCCATTTGGTTTCATGGAAAAATTGCTAAAATGCACTGCTGCTGCCTCCTCCCAACCTGCTCTGTTGTATTCGACACAATCGTGCTTCCGCAGATAGATTTCCGGATTGCGATCGAGAATACTCATGTCTGAAACAGCGAAACGCCACCCCACTCTGTCTTTTAGATCAGGAGGATAGTTCGCAAATAAGTGACACATGCGCAGAAATTCCTCTGCGGTTCCACTGACAAGACACGGAACGTGCCGCTCATAAACGGTCAATTCGCCAATTTCCCGGGGGTGGAAGCCATAGTTGATGACATCATAGTCGCACATAAAGCCTCCGCCTTGCTGCGCCACAGCCAGCCACCGCGCAAAACAAGAGTAATCCAGACCCCGTCTATTCACGGTAGGGTGACGCGAAAAAGCTTTTAACAGCGCCAGGGATGTACAGTCTCGCGGTAAGTCCTCCGCCGTTAAAATGCAAGGGGTCCATCCGAAACGCTTCCAGGATACTTTCCAGAGTTTCATAAGCCCGTCTTCCGCGCTTTCATCTTTCCCCTTTAGCGGTGTGTAATAGGTGAAGACGCGCATATCAAATAAATTTCTTTTAACGCATACGTACCGACTAGGGAGCTGTAAAAAAGTCCAGAGCAAATTTCCAAGAAATTTCTACCTACCATAACACTCCGTGGAAATAATTCCAAAAAAAGCTGATTCAACTAACCATTCGAACAGTTCACGATCGATGGCTCTGCGAGGCGATTCAATCGCACTTAATTGCAAAGATTAAAAAAACTTTAATTTTTGAGAAAATGGCGTCTGCCTTTTTATTGAATTATTAGGTGATTTCGCATTTTTCAAAAATCAATATTCCTTCCGAATTTCTCTTTACGTAAATTTTACCTGTCGCATGAATCACTTGCGTAATCTATTCGATGGGATAAAATTACACTCCGCATCGCATCGACAGAGCTTCCATGAAGTTACAAAAAATATCCCTCGATCATATCGCCAAGTTAGCCGGGGTGCACAAAGCAACCGTCTCCCGCGCCTTGCGAAACCATCCCACAATTCCACGTCACACTCGGGAACGTATTCACGAAATTGCTAAGCGGGAGGGTTACCGCCCAAATCCACTGGTATCTCTTTATCAATCTCACACCCGAGCAAATCGCCCACCCTCCATGCAGGCGACTCTGGCCTGGATCAATGACTATCCCAATCAGGAGTGTTGGCGAGAGTTTCCGTGGCTGAAGGGATATTTCAGCGGTGCTAAAAAACGTTGCGAACATCGGGGCTACCATCTTGAAGAACTCATGCTGCCTAGCTCCAATACAGTGAATCACGCTCAAGAAGTGAATAAACTCGCCGATAGTATCCGCTCCCGCGGTGTCTTTGGCGTCATCCTGCCGCTGCTGCTGCACCAACAGTATCTCATTGAACAGTGGGAAGGTTGTGCGGTTGCCCTGATTGGAAGCGGCCACTTTCCATGTGCGGATCAGCCTTCACATGTTCCGTTTTATCCCCAGGGTTTTTCTTCTGCGGATCGGGATCTCTTTTACAACCTTCGCCTGTGTTTTTCCAAAATGAGGCAACTGGGTTATCAGCGCATTGGTTTGGTCTATAGCAAATACTTGGATACCGAGGCACAGGGTCGAGTTTATGCCGGTTATCTCTTTGAACAAAATCAGGTAGCGGAAGAAATGCGGATACCGGCAATTTTTCTCGATCGCTTTAAAGAAGGACGACCAGCGAAGTTCGATCACTGGATACAAACTTATCGACCGGAAGCTATCATCTGCGTGAATCCGGTTGTCAAAAGCTGGGTCGAAAGCATGGGTCTGCGCGTACCGGAAGATATCGGACTCGCCAATCTCAATCTTGTGGAAGATGTCATCGGCTGGGACGGAGTTGTCGAACAACATGAACAAATAGGCGCTGCAAGCGTCGATCTGTTGATCGGTCAGCTCAGTAGAAGCGAGCTTCAAATACCCCGGGAGCCCAGAAAAATCTTCATCCCCGGCGCTTGGGCGGATGGAACCACCCTCAGACCCCTGACATAATCAATACGCTCAGGCCCCTGACGTATAGCGAAACACCTATAAATGACAGCAACTTTGTGGGTCTTTTTCCCTCAGTCATTGTTGCGGAAGCAAGTCCATATCATGGATATGGCCTTGCTTTTGCGCCGCGCCCGAAGAAAAAATACCCTCCAAATTTGTGATCAATTTATAGGCTTTCGCTATAACGCCACGGAATCAGCAAGGGATATCCCTCCCCAGACCACCACTTCGGTTGCTAAACTCGATGAATCCCGCTCGTGACGCCACCGTCCACGGGAAGGATTACGCCGGTAATCCAATCCGCTCGTTGGCCAGCTAGAAATAGAATAGCCTCCACTACATCTGCGGGTTGCCCATTCCGGCCAAGGGGATGAAAAGCTTCAAATGTGGGAAGTGTTGCCGCGCGTTGTTCGGCAGTCAAAAAGGTGTCATAGACGGGAGTTTCAACGACAGCAGGGGCTATGGCATTGACTCGAATTTTGTTCGCAGCAAATTCGAGAGCTAAATTCCGAGTCAAAGCATGTAAGCCGGCTTTGCCAGCGGAGTAAGCGCTCGAAGGGGTTGCATTTACCGCAATCAGAGCCCACATTGAACCCACGTTCACGATACTCCCTCCTCCGCGACGGATCATCGAGGGAATGACTGCCTGGGCGGCAAAGAAGGGGCCCTTAATTGCAACTCCTATATAAGCGTCCACATCAGTTTCCGTATGTTCCAGAAATGGAGTTGGTCTGAAAATTCCCGCATTGTTTATTAGGATATCACTCCCACCAAAACGTTCTTCCGCTACAGCGGCAATTTTTTGGGCGGTGGATTTCAGAGATGCATCCCCGGACACATAAGCCACGCGTTTTCCGGAAGGATCCAGTTCCTGTGCCGTTTGCGAGAGGATGCTTTCGCGACGGCCATTAATCAAAAGATTTGCACCTTTATTAAGAAATGCTTGGGCAGCTGCCTTTCCAATTCCGGTCCCACCGCCTGTAATAATAACTACTTTATTTTGAAATTCCCTGTCACAAGTGTTCATATTGTTGCTGTTGTTTGATCTTACTGTTCCGAAGGAAAGGAGAGGCTAATTTCCTCTTAAAACTCACAGTCCACAAGTGAGCACAAATAAGTAGAGTGTGCCCCCTTCGCTCGGGAAAGCTAGGCGGCGCATCCAATCGGAATCGATTGAGAGCGTTTATTAACTAAATATTCACATGTCGCAGGAAATTGCCATGCGGTTGCCGCCCTTTTTGCCCCAGGCTTTGTCGCCCAAACCGGTCCGTATCATCAAGATATGGCCCGCTCGTGGCTTCGCGCCTGAGCCAAAAATTCCTGGCAACAACATGTAATTATTTAATTGAAAAACGCTCTGGCAGTATCTCTCGCCATAGGTGTGGCAAGGGCGCGAAAAATACTGCCTAATTCTTTCTGTGCGAGCCAAAAACGCTTGTTTGTCCTGGCGCAATTTCAGAAATCATTTATGTTATTAACAAACAGACCAAATACTTATGCCAATTTGTGAACACTGTGGGAATAACTACGACAAGACATTCGATGTAGTCTTGCACGGGAAGTC
>PSRL01000001.1 GCA_003176035.1 Verrucomicrobiota bacterium | reverse complement strand
AAGATCTGCACCACGGTAGTAAAGATTTTTTTCATTTACAAAATGTACTTTCCCAGCGCTGTGCGCTTGTAACAAGTGCACCGTTTTCGGTAAATCCCTTTAAGTCCAGTACAAAGACGCTACATTCAGGTAAAAGTGGCATGAGTTTGTAGTAAGCAATCTCGCCGGTGAAAGGCGGGAGGCTCGCCTGGTCAAGTCCGCGAAGATCGTCAATGGAAGCACCAATCGCTCGTCTCCCTATCTTTTCCAACCACTGCTGGTGATCGAGTAAAGTCAGTGAGTCTTTGACCTGGGCATAGCGGAAATTGTGCCAGTATCCAAATGCGGGATGGTTTAATTCGTCCAATAAAGAAGGCAATTCCCGTTCGGTAGGAAAGGCCTCATACGCCTCGCAATTTTCAATGGCCAAGCGGATTCCTCGTTCCGCCGCATAATTTCCCAGTTCCCGCAGGCAGCGCACCACCCGCCTCTTCAAAACGGGAGATTCTTTTTCCCGCTTAAAAATTTCGCGAATTTTCGCAAGAGCATAGGGTTTGGTATAAAGTTGATCCCGCAAAGCAAGCCTCAGCAGATCTTGGTGAGATTTCAGACCTATGGCGCTTCCACACCTCAATATCACCGCTTTCGCCTTCAGCAGCACCGCATGGTTGATTGTCTGTTGAGTCAGACATACCGCAAGCGTTTGTTCTTCTTCCTCGTCAGCAGTAAATTGCGGTCCGCCAAAGCCATCGAGCGGAGAAAAGCAAAGATTGCGAAGATGCGAAATGCGTATCCCCCCTTGATCGACAAACTCCGCGATTTCCGGAAGTAAATCGGGGTGCAGCCCCTGATGGAGTTCAGCCCAATCAAAACCAAGGGCTGCTATCTCCTCCAACATTGCTTTTCCTGAACGATGCCGTTGGAAATTCCATGCGGTAGATAATGCCAGGATGCATGTTGCGGAAGCATTCATAAAAAACTTTTAGCGAAAGGACTTAAAAATGGACCTGCCGGTGAGGTCGTTTTCTCCTCCCAGGATTTTTCAAAAATTTGATCAATGCTGTCATATGGGAACGGCCTCCAGCTTCCAAATCTCGCGCGCATATTCGGCAACCGTCCGATCGCTTGAGAATTTTCCCATGCGCGCGGTATTTAAAATTGCCATACGCGCCCATTTCGCTTTGTCACGAAAAGCTAAATCGATCCGCTGCTGGCAGTCGCTATAGTCGCGGAAATCGGCAAGCACGAGAAAGGGGTCTTGATAAATCAAATTGTCACGAAGAGGGGCCAATGTTCCCGGCGGCTCATTCGAGGTAAAATAATTAGACCCCACCCAATCCACAACCGCTCGCAATTCCTCATCATTGCGATAATATTCCTCCGGACAATATCCCTTTTCCAAAAGCGCCGCAACTTCATCAACTTTGAGGCCAAAAAGGAAAATATTTTCTTCTCCGACTTCCTCCTGCATTTCTACGGTGGCTCCGTCCAGAGTGCCTATGGTAAGAGCGCCACTAAGCGCTAGCTTCATATTTCCGGTGCCGCTAGCCTCTTTGCCTGCGGTGGAGATCTGTTCAGAAAGATCGGCAGCCGGCACAATGCGCTGAGCTAAAGAAACTCGATAATTTGGTAAAAAGACAATTTTGAGTCTCTTATTTACCCGAGGATCATCATTAATTTTCGCAGCAACGGCATTGATTGCCTTAATAATACACTTTGCCATATCGTAGCCCGGTGCTGCCTTGGCTGCGAAAATAAATACCCGTGGAATCGTGTCCAAATCGGGATTTTGCAGCAATCGCCTGTAAAGAGCCAAAATATGCAGGAGGTTTAAGTGTTGGCGTTTATACTCATGCAAGCGTTTGATTTGGACATCAAAAAGTGCATGGGGATTTACATTCATTCCGCATTCCTGTTCAATAATATGAGCTAAATCCCGCTTATTTGCTAATTTCACCTCCATGAATTCGCGCTGAAATTCGCTGTCATCCGCAAATGGTTCCAAAGCCTGGAGCTGCTCCAAATCTTTGATCCAGGCATCGCCGATCCGGGAAGTGATCAATGTGCTCAAACGGGGATTACAAGCTAAAAGCCATCGACGCGGAGTAATTCCATTAGTCTTGTTATTAAACTTGCCGGGACTGAGGGTATTAAAGTCCGCAAATAACTGCCGCCTCAAAATCTCTGAATGTAATTTTGCTACGCCATTAACAGAATGGCTACCCACAATACTTAAATGAGCCATGCGAACCATCTGTGGCTCGCCCTCTTCAATAAGAGATAATGAACGTTTTTTTTCGAGATCTCCAGGCCAACGCGCCTCAACCTGCTCCAAAAAGTGAGCGTTAATGTCAAAAACAATTTGCAAGTGGCGAGGCAAAACTTTTTGGAAAAGTGGAACACTCCATTTTTCCAGCGCCTCCGGCAAAAGTGTGTGGTTTGTATAAGCGGAGACACGGGTGACAATAGACCAAGCAAATTCCCAGTCTAATGCATAGTCATCAATCAAAATCCGCATCAACTCCACCACTGCAATCGCAGGATGGGTATCATTCAATTGAATCGCAACTTTTTCCGGAAATACTTCCCAATCGGTATTATTTTTATGGAATCGGCGAATGATATCTTGGAGTGAGCAGGCAACAAAAAAGTATTGCTGAATAAAGCGCAGCTCGCGGCCTTTTTCCGTTTTATCATTAGGATAGAGAACCTTGCTAATTGTCTCGCTATGATTCTTCTCCCGGACCGCTTCGTCATATCCTCCTCGGTTAAAAGCTTCCAAATCGAAATCTTCGGAGGCACGCGACTCCCAGAGCCGGAGATAATTGACAGTTTGAGTGCCAAAGCCAGGCACTAAAATATCATATGGAATGCCGATGATTTTTTTTGTGCCTTCCCATTTTTGTACGTAGTTGCCGCAATTGTCGAAGATGTTATCGACATGACCGTAGAGTTGAATTTCCGTCGCATGCTCGGGCCTCATGATTTCCCAAGGCGTTCCGTAATTTAACCAGGCATCTGGCAACTCAACCTGATAGCCGTTCCGGAATTCTTGCTTAAAAAGGCCGTATTCATAATGGATTCCGTAGCCAATAGCAGGAAGATCCAGCGTTGCCAGAGAGTCTAAGAAACAGGCGGCAAGGCGCCCGAGCCCCCCATTCCCAAGCGCCATGTCATACTCCTCCTTACGCAACTCTTCCAAATCCAGCCCAAGTCTGCTCAGCGCCTCTTCAACTTCACAAAAAACTCCCGCACCATACAGGCTGTTTGAAAAAAGGCGGCCCATCAAGAATTCCAGAGAAAAATAATAAAGGCGTTTGACGTTTTGCCGATAGTACTTGGCCTGAGTCGCCAGCATCCGCTCCACAAGCATTGTCCTTACAGCCTTGGCTGTGCTGATCCACCAATCCCGAGGAGTAGCCGTTTCTGTATCACGGGCTAATCCCAACTTCAGTTGATCGCAGATTAAATTTTTCAGCCCCGACACACTGGCATCCAAGGCCGAATGAAACTCCGACTCCGTTGTCATTTGCATACTCTTTGTTCGCAAAATCTGGTCCATAGCTCAAAAAGTACTCTCTCCCATGGGTAAAGTTCCCTCAATTTATCCCCCTTGCAGAAAATTACATTATAAATAAATCCTCCTCCCATGGGTTCTGACCTCAATATACAGCAGTATCGCGCCACTTTTTCGCATTATCCACCCTCTCCCAACCTGCACCTCAAAGATGCACCCCCTCCCGTTCTTTTCCGCCACGCAAAAGTCCGTCGAACATTCGGATCTTCAAATTCAGGGAGCAAAAACATACCATCCTGGCAGTTTTCGTCGGGTTCCTCCAACACCAGAAGATGGACTCCCCCCTTATCTCAAATAGCTGTCGAAACATCCAAAATACCACCTCAGCCAACTTGTTCAGCTCCATCCCCACCAACCGAAGAGACCGCGCCCCCACCCGTACCTGACCGAGATTACCGTTGGAAGGCACATTCGCTTCCCCACTTTACCGACGCCCCGGATACGCCAGCCGAACGTCGCACACTGTCGGCGCATGAATACAATTTTTACAACAAGACGTTCAATTCTAAAAATCCACGTGAAACCGTGGTAGGAAACTTTCAAGAAACTTACAAACAGTTGCTTAAAGAAAGCAACCCTCATCTCCTCGAAAAACAAATCCGGAAGATCCTTGATCGTATCAATAAAATTGATACCTCCAGTCCAAATCAAAAACTGGATCTCTCTGGGCTTGAGATCCGTAAACTCCCTCCGTGCCCTTATTTAAAACACATACTGTCTCACTGTAACGAAGTGGATCTCTCAAATAATCAGCTTGAGGATCTGGGCGATGATGTCGAATCGGATAAGGAAAGAAAGCTGTCCGACCAGTCCGCACATTCCCTATTCCATTGGCACTCGAGTAAACTGACATCATTAAATGTTTCTAACAATCCATCGCTCACCAGACTGCCGAAAGGTGTTTATAGTTCCGGAAATCTTCGTGAACTGAAAATAAATGACACGTCAATTGATTTAAAAAAGGAACTTCAGCGAGTCGATGTTCAATGGTTGTCCAAATTAGAGCGTCTTGAAGCCAGCAAAACCCCTACTAATAAAACTAACTACACGAAATTAACAGCTCTACAGCATCTCAAAATAGAAGGAACCAATATTAAAGAAATACGGATTCCTCCTTCTTTGAATTCACTCGACGCTTCACACTGTCTGAATCTCTCTAATATCAAGGGTCTTCAAGGAGCGCATACATTGAAAAATCTGACGTTAAAAGAATGCAGCCATTTGAAAAAACTTCATAAGCAATCTTTCATAAAAAATACCTCTTTAGAAAACATCGATATTTCCTATACCCGCATGCGAGACATCCCCGATCTCAGTTTTCAAAAAAAACTCAAATCGTTTTTAGCTGCGGGTACCCCAATCCCAGACAGCAGACTTTCCTCTTTGAAAGATACGCCGGTTCAGAACCTTGATCTGAGTCATAACGATAAAAGAAAAAATTTCCCAGCTTGGTTGTTTTCTCTGAAAAATTTAAACTTCCTTGACTATTCTCATACAAATATCAAAGAAATCCCCCGCGACTTAAAAAACCTTCGAGTGAAATCCTTGATACTGGACGGCACTCGGTTACAGAAATTGCCCGCAGCCGCGATTGATGCTGGCTATGATACTCCCACCCCCGACAAGGACGATCAACTGATATTTAAGTGGATTTTTGAAGAAGGCGATATTCCCTTTGAAATTCAAATGAGAAATACTCCAGTTGAAAAGCGCTTACGCCGTCAGCTGGAAAACGATCCTACCCCTCAAAATCTCAGTAACTGCCTATTTCAGAGTCCTCGTTGGTGGCAAAGATAGTGTAACTTATTGTAACTATCTTTATATTAATAAGATATAAATATCTCTACTCGCAGAAGGGCTGGGTGCGGAGCACTCAGTAAGGTTTATAAGAGGTTTACTTTTTCGGCTCCCCGCTGAGATGAGTGGGGACAAAAAGGAACCGTGCATCCCAATTTTCGAACTGCCAGTCGCAGCCCAGCAGCTGCCGGTTTCGTAGAAACGCCCGAACATCTTCTTGAAAGGCTGGTAATTGTGATCCACAACGCAATCCCTCCAATGGTGGGGAATGGATTGCATCGCGGATCAATTGCCAGCCATAGCCCCTCCCATCAACCCACTCAAAATGACGAAGGGCCACTTTTTCTAAGTCCTAAAGAAATAGTTGCTCTCTCGACGGCATTTGGGCAATCTGTTTCTCCTTCAAAAGGATATTTACTTAAGGAAATTGCAAAATGCTCCGAAAGATCGCTGTTCGTGCAAACATAATTTATGTTTTTGGGCTCGTGATAATCTTTGCTGGGGCCATCTGGATGCGGGTCAATCTGCCTCCGATGCCGTTCTCTGACAGGGACACGTGGGGATACCTGCAACCTGCACTGAGTCAGTTAGCAACCGGTTCTCTCGATCCCACACACCGCGGGTTTTTATATCCTGCGGTTCTGGGAACTATTTTGAAAATTTGGCCGAATTTTGTGGCCATCTCGGTCGTACAACATGGAGCAGGTCTGATTGCTGGTGTTTTTCTCGTTGTTGCATGGCAAAGGATGCGCATTTTCCTGCCTCTGGGCCGTGTGGTCCAACCATGTTACTTTCTCGCCGGCTGGCTCATGCTGACGGTTTATTTGTTTTCGTACGCTTCTATCCTATATGAACATACCATTCGTCCCGAAGCGTTCTTTCCCTTAATTACTATTCTTTGTATCCTATTAGCAACAGAGGTGAGCCGTCGTATCCTGATTAAAAGTTCCAGGACGATCAGTTATGCCATTTTAGTAGTGCTCTTGACCGTGCTCTCGTTTGCAAATTATTACTTGAAGCCAGCATGGGGGTTAGCCCTTTTAGTTGCCATGGCTCCCATAATGGCGATTCCTGGGCAGGTAGTAACTCGCAAACTTTTGCCCCTCTGCGTCGGATTTTTGATAGTTCTGGCTCTCTTTATAGTTCCGGAACGTAGTTTTCACCGTACAGTAAACGGAAATTCATCCTTTCTGGCGCGAACCGCATTTTGTGCTAGCGGTGAGATCATCTACGGCGTCCTTAAGCAAGATTCCTCTCTGCCGGCTTCTGACCCGCTTCAAACAGCTGCTCAACAGCTTCTTCCCTACTTTGAGGCTGCAATGCAACCTCCACACCGCTCACTTCCTTTCGGCTTCTCTCGATTGAATCCCGATACCCTCATGTACGGTGGAGCAATGGATAAATTAAGAAAAATGTGCCATGAAAATACCGAGGAGCTCATTGCAGCATGCTTCACCTACTATTGGCGTGCATGGTTCCATGACCCTCTCGCCATGCTACGCAAAATTGTTCTGCAAATTGTCTATTTTTATTGCCCGTGGAAATCGGTTATCTACGCGCAGGGACAGGATTTTCACCTCACTGCTCGTCTTCAGGAAAGTTTGAGCAATCTTCAAATGATTCATAATGAGTCCTCCTATTCCTGGCCTCCCTATCAAAAATATAAACAGCAACTCCAAGCGTGGGTGGATCAAATGCCAAATCGGTCCATCCCTTCCTTCATAGTAGCGCTCTCCACACTCCTGAATCCCCTTTACACGCCAATCGTATTACTTTCCGCAGGTCTGGCTCTCTGGACACTTCTTTCCAAGACTTCACGCTTCAGCGGTCTGCAACCATCGGCGCGTTGGTGTCTCTATCTCCTTTCCTATAATTTCGCGATGACATTTACCATTGCAGTGGTCCACATAGTTGCCGTCGATCGCTATCATTTTAGTCAAACAATTTTTTCAATTCTTTCCCAAAGCTTTGCTGCAATTTTCTTGATTTGTGCAGTCTCTCATCTCAGAGGTCACTCTTCAGTAAACGCCAAGTGACAATAAACGGATTTTCATCGATGAAGTCCGTTAACTTTGGGATTCTGTGTTATAATAGAGATTTTTTAATTAAATAGTTACATGCTGTTGCCAGGTCCAGCCGCCGTCTGATGGTTAGGTATCGCAGAGGATACCTGACATCCTCGCTCCTGATCCTCTGTCGTAATTGCTTCTCGTGCCGGTCTTCCTAGGTTTTGAGAGAGGTTCTAATTAACATCGCAAACCCGCAGATGTTATCAAATACCTAATCCCTGCGGTACAATCTGCCCGTTTCAGGAAATTGTGAAAATCCTCTTTTGAAAGTATAATTCTACCAAAGGTAAGAAATTATATGAG
The DNA here is from genome assembly GCA_003176035.1 of Verrucomicrobiota bacterium. Lineage (GTDB taxonomy): Bacteria > Verrucomicrobiota > Verrucomicrobiia > Chthoniobacterales > Xiphinematobacteraceae > Xiphinematobacter. The sequence goes on along the minus strand of PSRL01000001.1, from coordinate 1,888 downwards.
CTTAAAGAAAGTATGTAACAGGATTCTTCCTACGAGAGCGAAGATCCCATCACCTCCGATTTATCAGGTTGATAATTATGATTATAAATTAGGGGCGTACCCGGGAGCAGACATACCCTTTGAGGAGATTAAAATGTATCCTCCAATACCAATACGAAGGACGGTAGAGCCGTATCCTAATGGGATAAACAATAATTTCTTACAAACAGCAAAGATAAGTAAAGGGGCCACCTCGTCTGTAAATTCGCGACATAGCGAGTTTTCCTTAGACAGTAGCATTTCCTCAGGCAGCAACAGCGTCTTTACGGTACGGCACAGCAGCAATGCTGACTCAAGGGAGGGCTCATTTCGCTCCAGTGCCAGCAGCGCCTTTGAAAGGGAAATGGGTGATCACCCATTTGAAAAGCAATTCAATCAATCGCTCTCTACCTTCGGGGACAACTCCTCCCGAACATCCTCCGCAAAACGGGGACATCAGTACTTGCCATCGAATAGCACATTCGCACCAGCAAGCGGGCATCAGAGTGCGCGGAGCAGCTCGGCTAGTAAAAAGACCGAAACAGGCAATCGACCCAGGCGCCAACCTGTTTACGTTGCAATCCCAACGCCAGAGGTACGTCTCTCCTCCGGTAATAACGAGAACTCAATAAGTGAACGCCGTATGATAAATAGCATCATATCGAATGGTGCTGAATCTGTTCCCAGATCAAATCATATTGAGACGATGCCTCCGGAACAATATTCTCAGGAGCAGAGGCCCCCAACAGATCACACTAAAAATGCGGCACGTTCTAAAACAAATCAAAATTTATATGACGTCATAAAACGCCGATATGGCTTGAATCTTGATATTCCTAAAGAAGGTGAAGAAGAATCGCCCCTTTGGGCCAGAGCAATACGCGAAGGTTTTCAAGACGCTGGTATTCGCAGGGAGATCTTTGGTAACAATCGAATAAACTTATCAGGTAGAGATTTGGAAATTCGACAATCTAGGGCAACAAGGCAGCAGCAGACAAAGCAACTTTTTGAGAATCCTAATTATTGGGACAGGTTTTTGAGGTCACCAGACGCTTCCCAAGAGGCACCTCCGGCTGTACAGGAAATTAATTTATCCAACAATTTAGGTCTTAAAGAGCTTCCAATAGAACTTTTTAAAAAAGATGCGCTGATTCGAGAACTGAATATCAGCGATACATCCATAAATTTTCTCCAGGATTTTAAAGATTTAGGGAAAGACCTTCCAAACAAATCATCCGAAAGAAAACAACGTGTCGGGTTTTTCTCAAAATTAAAAGTACTCAACTCATCAAATACACCCATCTCCAAATTTCGCTTTCAAAAGGGAGCGCTTGCGAAATGGGGAAGTGAATTTCTAGGTAGGACGCCTTATGCGCCGCCGGTCGAGCTTGTAGATTTAAATTTATCCAATTGTAAAGATCTTCGTGATATCAGCGGATTAAAGGACACTCCCCGTCTGGAAAAACTTGGTTTAGCAAATTGCCGGCAGATCAAGAAGCTCTCCGAACACCTTCTCTATGTTCAGAGTTTGCAAGAGCTGGATCTTTCCGGAAATAAAAGGGAAAAAATACCTCAAGGTGTGTTTTCTCTCAAGCAGCTCAAAAAATTATCCTTTGGAAAGAACTGCCTGAAAGAATTGCCCGAACAACTTCAGGAGCTCAATCATTTGGAGCAGATAGACCTGAGTCACAATAGAATCCGTCGCTTATCTCCGGTCATTAAAAATCTCACTTCGTTGGAAAAGCTCGATATTAGCGGCAATTATATCCAGCAGTTACCCGACGAACTTAACCAATTGGACCGTTTAAAGACACTGGATGTCCGTGGTACTTTTCTCAGAAAATTACCTGAATGGATTGATATTCAATTT
>PSRL01000070.1 GCA_003176035.1 Verrucomicrobiota bacterium | reverse complement strand
CTCCCGTCCGTTCCTGCAAAAAGAAGAGCGGACCCGGCGATTGACGCCTTTGAGCAATCCATACCGCCAAGGCTAATGGTGGAATTAGAAAAATTACCGCCCCTAAAGCCAAGGAAATGTCGAGTATCCGTTTCATGACAAGATTAGACGGACATTCCAAGGGTTCTTCCCGCAGGCTCATCATCTCCATGCCATCTTCTTGCCAGATGCTGACCGGTCGACGAGGACTTCGCCCAAAGGAAAATGCAACTACTAGCCTCACTCCTCGCTCGTCACAAATCCGCTGATAAGTGCGGATCATCTGCGAATCATTTGGAACGCCACTGAGCATCACCAGGTTACTACCTTTCAGAGAAATGAGAGCAGCCAAATCCTCAATGCGTCCCACTACTTCATACCCTTGAAGGTGAGGTTTATCCGTGTCAGCAACAACACCAACAATTTGAAATCCGTAATTGGAACGCTTCTCGATCCAGCGCACGAAATTTGGCTTTATTTGCGATACGGCTACTATTAATACCCGAAAAGTCGCCGAGCGCTGAAAAACCAATTTTGAGAAAAGACGCGGCAAATATCGATTGACTAAGAGATTTGAACTAAAAAGGATGCCGCAAAAAGAGATCAAAAACAGTCTGGAAATAGCAATGTCTTTAGCAATAACTAGAAATGTCAATAAAAAAATAAAGGCTGTGCCTGTTTGGCGTACGGCCACTTCCAGTTGCCAAGACTGTTGCGCGGACAGAATTGCCGAGCGCAAAGTTGCTTGATTCCTAAAATGATCAAAAAAAAATGCGCCTAATAAAATAAGCGCATAGCCGTTGTAATGCAAATAACTTACCGCCGGCAGTTGTAAGATATGAAAAACAAAGAAATACCACAGCCAGAATATAAGATATGCACTGAGCGCGGTACCCAGTCCAATTAAATAGACCAAGCCTGTTATACGACGCAGAACCATAACCACCCCGGTTTAATAAACCTCATTATCCTGATTTGCCTCCTTTTTTACCAAATTAGGAACGCGTCCATAAAGCCAATAAAGAAAAATTACTTTTATGAGATTTAAGGCTTTAAAGTACCTCGGCAGAAAAGTATTAGGAGAAGAAAGACAACGAAAAAACCAACCTAAGAAAATAGCGTCCGCCCACCGCGGAATGCGGACCTGCACTCCACTTAAAAACCCAATCGCAGCGCCAGTGCAAAGGATAGATGTCGTCTTCCCTAAATGATTTCTCAGAAAATAGCCTAAACGTTCCTGAACTCCTCCACCGAGGCATAATATAACAAACTGAGGACGTTTCTTTTTCAGAATTTCCAAAAGGATTGGATCTTCAATGGAGCCCGGACCATAGCCAGGCGCGCAGTAACAATCCTCTTCCAAAATGGAAAGCTTCTGATTGAGCCACCGCAAGTTTGCGTCCCGTTGAGCCAAGGAGGGCATGACCCAAAATGTAGCGCCCTGCTTATGGAAATCGGGTTGGATCAGCATCTCTGTTAACATTTTAAACCCCGAGTATCGAGGAATCTTCTGGCCGGAAAAGATTCGCCAAAGCAGAACCATAGCGCCGCTGTCCGCGAAGGCGATATCCGCATTCTGTAAGGCTAAACAATAATCGACGTCCTCCCATAAATTCCGAGCCAAATTTGGACCGGAGGGAAAAACCACAAGTCCCGCTTGCTGGGTCAGGGTTCTTATCCCCTGTTCAAAATCAGCCGAAAAAAAGGGGATGCCGAGGAGCGATATGGTTTCCAGTTTACTCTTCATGTTTTCGGCAAAACACCCTGTCGGTCCTGAAGGAGATCCGGATTCATCTTTCTTTCACTATCTGTCCCTTGCCGCCTTTGTGCTCCATAATAGCATTTTTCTTTAGTTCAAAAGTTTTTGCCACACAAAAAAATTCATAGATCGCATGGAGACGGGCAAAGTAATAACCTTCAAATCCGTCCAAAAACCCTTTCTGCCAAAAAAAAATGTAGAAAAATCGAAGTAGAGGACGACAAGGAAACTTTTGAGAAGTTTTCCTGAGCCAACGCCGAATGCGCACGCGGGACATCTGCAAGACGCCGCCTTCCTCTTCCGGACTTAGGGCTACGCGGGCCTCCCAATTAGAATATCGATTGTGTTTATCCACAAAGACCTCTATGGAGGGAAAAGCATAGTGGTCCATCTCACAATGGAGGAGATCTGTTTTGCCTGTAACCACCAAGTGTTCATGCACTTCGTTATCTCCACTTGCCGTTGCAACATTTGTGAGCTTCTCAAAGCGACCAAAACGATGGCGAAACAGGCGAAGGTTCCAATTGGGATAATAGGCATGTCGTAACCATTTTCCCATAAACATGAAACGCCGATTCACCCAATAGCCATTTATCCCTTCGGAGGACGAGGTCACAATTCTATGAAACTCATCCTTTGCCGTTGGCGGCAGGACTTCATCCGCATCAAGGATAAAGACCCATTCATTCCGGAATGGGAGGTTTTCCAAGGCCCAATTTTTCTTCTTGGGCCAGATACCGTTAAATTGAAACTGCACAACCCTAGCTCCCCAATTCTCCGCAATGGCAACGGAGCCATCCGTACTCCCTGAGTCCACCACAAAGATTTCATCTGCCCAAGAAACCGAATCCAAACAACGGGGCAAATTCCGCACTTCGTTAAGAATAGGAATTACGACGGAAACGGGCACCTTTGTCATTTGGACTTTCTTTCAAGCTAGGAAATTGGCGATGCGGGACTTCCGACCACCTTGGCCCCCGCCGCAACACTCCGCGTTACCACACTGCAAGCACCCACCAGGGCCCCCTCTCCCAAACTAATTCCTGGGAAAATAAATGCTCTCGTTCCAATAAAGACATTCGCACCCACAACAATGGGGGCGGTGACCAGTGGGCGAGTCTCTATGGAAAAATCGTGTGTTCCCGTACAAAGATACGCTTCCTGAGCTACAATGCATTCTTTCCCTAAGCAAATCAGATCCAGGCTATAGAGGTGTGCTCGATCGCCCACACAAGCCCCCTCTTCGATCTCCAGGTTCCAAGGAATTTGAATGCGCGCGCGTTGGTGAATAAAAGGACTTCCGTGAATTTTGGCGCCAAAAATTCGCAATATTAGCAGCCGCCATGGGTTGAACGGCTTTGGAGTCCAGACACATAAGAGAATCCATGCCCATTCCCAAAGTAGCATTTTTATTCTCGCACGAAGGCTCCAAGGTGATGCTCCTCTTTGTTGAAGAGAACTGAGATGCAGCGTTAAGGGCATGGGCAATTTTGCTCCACCCACTCGCAAAGCGCATGTCCGCAGATCATGTGGCATTCCTGAATATGCGCCGTGATCTCCGAGGGTACAGCTAATATGGCATCGGCAAACTGCTGCAGTGGACCGGCAGCTCTTCCACAGAATACTATCACCTTTAATTTCATCTCTCGTGCCGTCTGAGCAGCTTTCAGAATATTAGGGCTTTTTCCCGAAGTCGAAATGGCGACTAACACATCCCCCGAACGACCAAATGCTTCTATCTGACGCGCAAACACTTTTTCAAACCCCAGGTCATTTGCACAGGCGGTGAGAACGCTTGTATCGGTCGTTAACGCCAAGCCCGGCAAGGCGGGACGATTTTTTCGGAAACGAACAACCAATTCGGCCGCCAGATGCTGGGCATCGGCTGCACTTCCTCCATTGCCAACAAATATGATCCGTCCACCAGCAACAAGGCTGTCGTTCCAAATGTTCGCAATACGTTCTAACTGAGAGTCGCTTCCACCAAGCGTGTCCGCCAATGCGTCTATCGCCTGGCGATGCGAGGCGATAGCATTCTGCAATAATGAAGAAAATGATCCTTTGTTCATAATTGCGGCTCAAATACAGGACGCAGGTAAAGATCACGAACGATTATTTCGATAGCAATCTCTTTTTTTAAACAACCAGCTCCACTCCCCCCTCCGAGGAGAGGAGGGGCGTCAGTAATCACCGGGGCCGGGCTCCTCTCAAGTGGGGAAAGGGTGAGTCTCTCTATGCGAGAACGGCTTCCCGGCCAGGTCCATTGAAAACCCCCTTACAAGTTATCCAAGCAAGCATTGAAGAACGCTTCGAACGTGAGTGAGCCGCCGGGCCAGAGTTGCCGCCGCCGATTGCGGCGGCAACAGCTTTACCAAGTTTCCGGTAATCCTCCGGTGTGATCCAATAGCCCAAGCCTGCTTTCCCATAGACGGTCTCCAGTGTAATCGCGTTGACTCGGTCTTTCTGATTGTGCCACCACCATGTTTCTGGAAAATAGGAAGTTAGAAAGCTCCTTCCCCCTTCTTGAGGTGCCTGAATGGGGCCTTCATAGTTCAAGTCGACCTGTCTCATAAAATTTGTCTGCGTCGCCCAGAGATTCCTTTCCCGTTCGGTGTATTGATCCCCTGCCCCAAAATGAGGATAGAAGAATGCAGGGTCATTCACGCTAGAGTTCGAGGAATGAAGGTTTAATGCTAATATGACCGGTTGATTTTGATTGAGCTGCAACCGCCACATTTCGTCCCCTACCACCTTGTTTTCATGTGGAACATGGTTCTCTAGCGGAACAGGCACGGCTGATTGCCGATTAAATCGCCAGGCAGCCTCGAGATTTACGCCATTTGCATTGGTTCGATAATTCCCTAATACAACACCATCGACATGCTGCATGGGTGAAATAACAAAAACAAAATTTTTTCTTAACGTTCTGCCCAAATCCGTGTCAGAGAGAATGGTGTTAATGAGTCCTTCCAATAGAAATGACGATCCGGTTTCGGCTGGGTGGGTTCTTGCGTTAATAAAGATAGTTTTCTGATATCCGCCATCCGCTGATGAACTTGCATCATCGGAAATGGTAATTTTTCGGATCGGCAGCTTCTGCGAAGAAGTCTCCCCAATGACGCTGACTTTAACGAAGCGACTGGTCTTTATAGAATTGATAAACTTTGAGAGATCTTGAGTCGTATAGGGAAATGTCCGAGCAATCCATACGGTTGGCTCTGTAAATTGCTTGGTAATTGCTAATCGACAGGTCGGAAGCGTCTGTTGGTTGCGGCGTTCTGACATCCGTACTTCATCTTCTAAAAACCGCATCCAGTTTTTATTATCGTAAGAATAAACGGGAACAAAGTAATTGGGAAAACCCAGTCGCGTAAACTCCAAACGGACCGGATGATCCGTCGGCACACCATCTAAACGGACGTACCACCAGGTTCGCCAGCTTGCAGGCAATAAAGGATTGTTATTGTCGTCGCGAAGCGAAAGTTCATACGCGAGTTCCGGGCTTTTCAGTCGCCTAACGACTCCAATGCTTCCGGATTCAAAATCGGATGAAAAAGTGACTTCTTGTTGTGAATTTGGGTGGATGGCATTGGCTAAATATCTCATCCTGGCATTGGCTAAATATCTCATGCCGGCTCCGACTGCTGCAATAGTTCCAAGCATATTTCCCAATAAATCCATTATTTTATAATGCGCTATGGACAGATGAGTTAAAAATATTCAGCAATAGATTTCATTTTATGTTCATATTGAAATCAGTCGATTTTTCTGGTTTTTTGCAAATGAACCGCCATCACTGAATTCCTCTTGCACAGAGCAACAGTAAATTCCACGCTAATTCGGTAAGTAATTTTGTAACATGAACGTTGTCATCCTCGCTGCGGGCTACGCCACCCGCCTTTATCCTCTCACATTGAACCGCGCCAAGCCGCTCCTGCCCGTCGCGGGAAAACCTATGATTGAATGGGTCATCGGTAATCTTGCATCTCTCCCGGACATCGAAAAGGTCTATATTGTTACAAATAATAAATTTGCAAATTCATTTGAAGCCTGGGCCCAAGGTTATGCTCAAAAAGAGACGCGGTTGAGTTTCAAAATCGTCAACGATGGGACTCTTAGCGACGAGGATAAACGAGGCGCTATCGGGGACATCCACTATGTTTTACACACGCAGCATTTGCAAGACTCT
>PSRL01000120.1 GCA_003176035.1 Verrucomicrobiota bacterium | reverse complement strand
GAGTTTTCCAAAGAGGTATGGTGTTTTTTTTCCTTTTTTTTCCTTCGCTGACTTCCATCTTTCTTGTGTCTAACTTTCTCATCTTCCTGGGAATGTTCAAATTGTCGTGCATCAGAAAGCTGAGTTTGTTCTCGAGGAGGGATGGTAGGCAAAGGAAGAGAAACACCTTCCGACTCCAGCAAACTGTCATGCGAATCCTTCTCGCTCTGGAAAAGCTCTTCGTTTCTCTCTTTTACGAAAGATTGTGAAACAAGGACCGATCTGGATGCGCAGTGCCCCTGGGCAACTTGCTGTTCGATGAACCCTTCCTCTATAAGAGCTTCAAAATAACGGATGCTTTCAACATCTTCCTGATGCCTCCTCTGATCGCGTATGTGTTCGTATTGGTGTTGGCTGTTTTCAGCAGCTCTTCGTAAACTTTGTAGCAGGAAATCTGTAAAATCTGAAGAATGAGATTGTGGAATCATAATTTTATTTAGAGCATTGATAATTAATTTAATGCCATAGAGGTCTAAGATTTTGCGGACTTAAGGATATGCCGGGTTGTAGCGATCTCCTCATTTTCTTCGGATTCCGCAGTGAGCAGGGTCTGTAAATGCGCTTTTTTTGCTTTCTGATAAAGCTGAGCTGCCTGATGGGATTTATTTTCACAATAAAGATGTTCTTTGCGTGCCTTATTTGTTTCTTCCAACCGTTTTGTATGTGCGTCCGTTTTATCGACTATAATTTGCCGAAGTTCTTTCAGTTGTTCGGTAGCCCAGGAGAAATTAGCGTATTCGTGCTCCAAAGCAGACCGGTTTACGGCTGTTTTGTTACAAATGGCACGCATGCCAGCGCTTGCTTGATTATTTCTTGCGATTTCGCAGTCTTCTGCGTGCTTTTCAGCCTGACGCAATTCCTCAAAAGCCGCTTTCTGCTGGCGCAGGCATGCGGCCTTTTTGATCGCAGCTATTTGCGCCTTCATTTGACGAAGTTTGAGCAGTGCTGCGGTGTCTTTCTTTTCACGCTTTGGGTTCATTTTTGTGCAAGCTTCATCAAGCGTCCGATACTTTCGTCGTAATCGGAAAATTCTTCAAATTTTTGCTGAAGAAAACTGCGAATCGCATCTCTCTTTGCAATGGCCTCGTCCGTCAGGGGATCGATTCCCGGCTTATATTCTCCGATTTTTAAGAGGAGTTCGGCTTCTTCATACTTAGCCATCAATTCCCGAATTCGACCGGCAGCCTTAATATGCTGAGGCTCTGCAATATTTGTCATCACCCGGCTAACACTTTCCAATACTGAAATTGCAGGAAAGTGATTTGCCGCCGCTAAATTTCTCGAAAGAATAATATGTCCGTCGAGCAAAGATCGGACCTCGTCCGCTACCGGTTCATTCATATCATCCCCCTCTACCAGCACTGTATAAAGAGCGGTAATGGATCCAATTTTCGCATTGCCAGCACGCTCCAGAAGCCGAGGAAGGACTGCGAAAACAGACGGAGGAAATCCCCGCCGTGCCGGCGGCTCTCCACATGTCAAACCCACCAATCGTTGAGCGCGAGCAAACCGGGTCAAAGAATCAATGAGAAGAAGAACCCGTTTACCCTGATCCCTAAAGTATTCCGCAACTGTAGTGGCAACATAAGCGGACTTAATCCACTCCAGAGCCGGTCGATCTGAAGTACTCACCACAACTACGGTTCTATCGCGGGTTTCCTCGGTTAAAACCATTTCCAAAAACTCGCGGACCTCGCGCCCACGCTCTCCAATCAGAGCAAGGACAACCACGTCGGCATCCGTGTTTCTGAGAAGTTGCGCAAGCAAGACACTTTTGCCGACACCCGCGGCCGCAAAGATGCCCATACGTTGACCTTCACCGCAGGTCAGAAAACCATCGATCACTCGAACACCCAAACACAGCGGACGAATGACAAGTTGCCTGGAAAGAGGACATGGCGGACCCCCGTTTGCGGGATAAACCGCATCAGCAATAAACTCTGTCTTCAGATCATCCATGAAATTTCCCAGGCCATCTAGCACACGCCCTAACAATCCCTCACCGACAGCAACTTCGTGGACTCTCCCGCTGGGAATAACTTCGGTCTCGGGAGAAAGACCGCTGGGATCTCCCAGTGGCATTAAAAGGACCTCATCGCTGGTAAAACCTACCACTTCAGCTAAAATCGTCGAGTTGGGTTGGTGCCTCCTTCGCAGTTCACAGAGTTCTCCAACTTTTACGCCCGAGAGAACAGCCTTAATCAACATGCCGATGACCTCCGTGATTCGACCACGAAGTTGCCGGGTGCGCGCGCCTTCTATAGCATCGGAGAGAGGACCAAGGAGGTCGGGATAGAAGTCGTTAGCAAACAATGGCTGTTTTTTTTTGTGCATCTTATCGAACTCCAAGCCGACTTCTCCACCCTCCACAATATCCCTCTCTTCTATCAGCCTGGCTTCAAGCTCTTCGTTTTCTTCGCGGTGCGCCGTTGCCAATGTGGATCTCATAGCGCCTTTCTGAGCTGTTCTTTGAGGATGCTCATCTGCGTTTCCAAGGAGGCATCGACCCTCCCGATAGGAGATTCCAGGACGCAGTCTCCCCGAGCAACTTCTTCTGAAGCGCGCGTTTCCACGCGCATATTGCGAGGCAGTTGTGTTTTCCAACTTTCCAGCAGGCTATTCACCGAATCAACATCTGCGGGGTTCAGGCAAAGAACTATCCAAGCTTGCTGTCGAAGCCGTTCCACAGCGGCTGAGGCAAGTTGAAGCGCCCGCTCCGCTGGCGAAGGAGCCTGTACCAGCGTGCGAACGGCTTGTACTATAGTTTCCGCTATTTGCTCTTGCATCAATTCGAGATATGCAACGGTGTTAGAGACAACGCTCCAATAATGAGCCGCCATTTTTCGACGAGCTTCTTCAGTTCCCAATCGAAATCCCGCCTGAACTTGACGATGCCATTCCTCTTGCATTTCTTGGCGTCTCTTTTGTTCTTCGTTTTTTGCCGCCTCGAAAATTTCTATGGCGCTACAAACGATGCCAACATCAACAGCTTTCAGAAGCCTGCCTTTTTGATTGAGTAAGGGAAGTTCGCTATGAAATCTCTGAGTATTCATTTCTTTTCTTTCGTCACACTGATCAGCGTTCGCACGCATTGCCAGGAGAGCTGAAAATCCTCTGCTGAAAAGCGCTGCTGATTCCATGTCCCTTCGATTTTTTTAGGTACTCTACTTAAAAAGCGACGCCACTCCTGGACCGGAAGCAATCCGGAAGCGCAGGTCACCAAAAGCCAACCTGCTTCCAGTAGGATAATAGCAGCATGCTCAGGATGCCATTCTTTGATCTGGCACTTTTCCGGTATCGTGACATTGAGTTGCGGCGCTTTGAGGCGTGCAAAATTTAGAAGATCCGGTCCAAGTTTTTCTCGCAAAAGTCGCACGGTTTTTCCATCCACAGCTTTGCGAATTTTTTCGGCTGCGATTAATACTCCGAGGAGGGTCGCCAGCCGCTCAAGATATTGATGACTGCTAATGACTAGTCGCATTAAAGGATCTTGAAAAGAGGTCCAGGGGCCGACTCGCCAGTGCCAATGATGGCGAAAATTTTCCTCCAGATAGGCAGAGGCGTACGACGAGCGTAAAATATGTGTCCTCCAAATCGGAGGTGTGTTGCCCCAGCGTGTCGGGTGCATCTGTAAAATAGGACTGTGGTGAAAACTCACCCATTGTTGAAGTCCCACAGGCACGTTTGCCTTCGAAAGCCAGGCACGAGCAGCAACCCTCAAATCCGTTTTGAGCTTTTGTTCCTGGGAATTTTGTGATGATGCATTCACGGCGTTCGAATTCCACTACCGGTTTACTCAGCCGAGGCAACTTCCCTCGGAGTCTCCTCCTGTCGCTCCCTTCGGAAGAATGAGAACAAAGCAATACCGGCACCGGCTCCAATGATTATTGCAACAAGGCTAGCAGCACCTAGGATACCCCACAGCGACTTTACGGAATCCGGTGCCATGTTCATTCCGAGAACAGTATTCATCGTCGGTTCATTTTTGATGGGGTAATAGAGGTCCATGCTCCTCGACTCAATAATCGTAACGCTAATGCGGTCATACGCCAGTCCTTCCACGCTATTCATTACAAGGGCCTTGATCTGAGGCAACAAACTTGCCGAATCAAAACCTGGACGGCACTTGAGAAATACGGACGCCGAAGAGGGTGTCGTGGTCTCTGTATAAGGGTCGTTTTTGGGAAGGACGAGGTTTACACGGGAACTTACCACCCCATCCAGCTGACTCAACGTCTCCGCGATATCCTGACTTAAAGCGTACATAAAGCGGATTTTTTCTTCCGTCGGGGAAGATACGATTCCTGACTTGGCGAATACCTTACCTATTCCATTAAATGATTCTTGGGGAATCCCATACCATTTCAATATTTCAACCGCCTTAGCAAATTGCTCTTTTGGTACTGCAACAGCAAAGACTCCTTCTTTGCCGGAACGCTTAATAGCTTGCACGTCTCTTGCCAGTAAAACGCCCACAATGGTATTGGCATCTGATTCTGATAAGTTATTATAAAGGTCGTTTGTCCCACAACCTACAAGAAACAAAGCGCACAGAATTAATAAAAATTTTCCATACCATTGAGACTTCATTTTTTCGTTTGTTTTAAAAGATTCTTTGTTCAGCCTTACAATTGCCTCGGGGATTTATTTTGCTATCATGCGTATCGGGTTGAGTTTCGGCCTTTGAGAAGCCTATGTATTTTCTTTAATTCCTATGGAACCCGACTCGGTTGGTTCTTTACTCACAAACTGCGCAATAAAAGGAAATCCACAAAATTCGAGCAGCTTTTGGGTTGCTGCATGCTCGCAATAAATGTAAAAATCCGCCTGCCTTTCCGCTAAAGGCTTGAGTAGAGAGAGCAGTCTCTTCAATTCGGAAAACTTGGGGGGCACGCTCCCCTTGATGGAAAGTGAACACGAAACGGGCGTGTCCGGAGGCTGCGCTTCTAGGGAAGCACAAAACGCTTCCACCTCGACCATAGAGGCTGCATCAGATGCCCATACTAAAGTTCTTTCCAACGGCGTTGCCTGTTCACCCATGGCAGCCTACAGTAACTTTTTGCGCATCACAGGCAACAAGGGGAAGCAGGTAATTAGTACCCATTAAATATCATTTGGATATTTCTACTTCTCGGAGATTGCATAACAGATGTTCGTTTTCGACAGCTATTCCTTTGGTTGTTGCGCAAAAAGGCACAAATTATGAAGGAAGAAAAAGTTGTGTATGTAACCTGCGACCTTTTGAGGCCGATGACAAGAGGCCCTTATTCGTGCCAAGGCGAAAAGGATCTCAACTGGATCACGGGCATTTTAGATAAACTAGGGATCAAAAATCGCTCCATTTGGAAAGAGTTCTCGACTCCAGTGGATTCCTGGCTCAGCCAAGAATGTACTCTTGAGATCACCAAGCCTTACCTGGAACTGATTCCAGACTTGTTTCGCTCAGCTTCTTGCGTGGTGGGCTGGGGGTTGCCTGCCGGCCTGCGCCAAGCCTTGGAATCGGAGGAAATTTTATGGGTTTCTTTTACCCGTTACCTTTGGGGTCATCGAAAAGATCTTCTCGCAGTGGAATCCAGTAGCAGCTGGCTCTTAGAGGCAATTCACCAACCTTTGCCCAGAATACAACCTATCTGGACATTAGATGATCATCTTCGGACTTCGTCTTTGCTCATTGTAGAGCCACCGGCATCACATGACTCTCGTATTCGGAATGGCAAACTGCACTCTTTAAATGATTGCGTGGATCGGATTTTGGAATTTGGAAATCTTGGGAAGGAAATGTATGTCTTCCCCAACGATGTGGTCGACACCGGAAACACCTCTCTGACTCTTTCTTTGTTAGGTCTGCATCCCCTAAACACTCGTCTCTCCTGTTTTGCCGCATATCTGGCCTCCGATCGGGTCACCGAAGTGGCTTCTGTAGATCCATCGCTCATCCACATTACCCAATCTTTTCAAAAGCCCTTCCATTGTTGGAATCCTCAGCAAGGGGCTTCTGCCCTTATTTCCTTAAGATGTCTTAAAGCGCCTTCCTTTTGGGACAAAATTCTCAATCAAAGAGCACAATGATCTCCATACAAAAAGACTTCCGTCAAGAAAGCATCATTTTGAGGCAGGACTGGATGCGAAAAAGAGAAACCATGGAAGGAATTCTGCATCAACTAGATGTACTGATTTCCCAAGCTGCTTCAGCTAACGAGATCGAGCAAATCAAAGCAAAGGCCGCTTTAATAAAAAAAACCTACGCTAAACACCTTGAAGAACAAGAACGGACTCTACGTTCTTTGGAAAAAAACGGTTGTTTATTGGACCGAGAACAGAAGATAAAAATGGCTTATCAAAAAGTCTACGTCATGCTTCAGTGGGTTCATTGCATTACCAGTGGGATTTTTTCGATTACAGAGGCTATAAAGCTTAATGCTCAAGATCTATTTGGCCAGCAGATCCCTTTGGAAATTCCTTTGGATGACGAAAATTCGGATGTCTTCCATGACGCTCTTTTTCTCGAGTCAGTTTTGACTGACTGGCAAATGGCTGCTGCCCGCATTATAGAGCGTGAACTGCTGGTACCAAGGCGCATAGGTTCGATTTGTTTTCTCAGCAATCAAAACGGCCTTTTGGGAATGAAGCTCTCTTTCATGCTTCGCGTAGGCCTTATTGAACCAAATAGAAATCGAGCGACTCTGTGCGCAGAGCTAAAAAATGCATGGAGTCTCTGGCACGCAAATTTCCGCTTGCTCATTACAACAGGAAGCTTTTCCTCCGCAGAATTGGTGGCGCGGTATCGCGATATCTTCGACGCCCTATTTCTGGATTATGAAATCTTGAAAGCCTGGGGTCGGGAATGGACTGTTGGCTATGCCGAAGTTCTGAGCGATTTGGAGCCGGCTTTTCCGTTTCTCATCCTTTTGCTTACGGACAAGCAAGTTGAGTCTCATCGCGAAATACTGCAGCATATGAATGTAGAACTTCATCCTCTTTATTCTAAAGATCGCACTCTTTTGAGTGAGGATGTCTCCACTCTCCTAATTGCTCGTCGGAAATCACGTTACATTCTTCATTACGCATCGGAACCCTGGGATATGATGGTCAAAGACTTTGCGTGGCATCGGTCTCAGTCTTTAAAAGAACCGAAGTCGGGACTCGTCAATCATGAATTTCCGAACCCTTTTCATCTTTCGGAAAAAATTCTACTCAGCTCAGAATTTACTGTTCGGGCGACTAATATTTCAATGGATGCCAATACTATGCCTGCCACTTGGGCTAGTCGGCGAGAGGTTAGTTGCTGGCGAAAGTTTGGAGAACAAATTCCCGAGATTCCGCGTCTCTTTTCGGATGAAACGAGCGATAAGGAATGGAAAATTGTTTTATTCTTAGGAAAGGGCAACTGGACTTTTGCCCGAAAGTTACAATTGCCCGCTATACTCAATCTCACGCGGAATCTATTGGGTCTTATTTCTTGGTTTCGGCAACGTTCATTGTTTTTGAATAACATCCGCACGGACACGTTTGCTGTGGATGGATCTTCAATCCGTCTCCTGTCATTGGAACGCCTTAGCACTTGCGAAACCGAAGACACACTCAGTTCCCTTCTTTGGTTCTGGCACGATGTAGGCGATCCGGCCCCCCCCCTACGCCCTTGGCCAATTGAGTTTTTTTCAGACGAAAATTTGTCTAAAATTCCCGAACCGCTCCAAGAACTTGCGCAAGCTGCTTCTTGCGCTTCCGGCCTGGATGCCTTTCTGGAGAATCTTCCCATTTATTAGTTGATTATGAGAGTAGTTTCTTTTTCCGAACATTTATCTGGAAGCCCTGTTTTAGTCGATATATTTGGTTCGCCTACCATCGTAGTAGACGCTTATAAGCCCTATCTTCTAAATGACAAACAAATCAATAAATTAAGTAAGAGTCCAGTCGCTCCACTGATATATAAGACCTCGGAAGCTTGGCCGCTTCTTCGGGAGCTACATGCCGAAACGGATGGAAAAGGGAAACATATTTTATTATTTAATTCCGTAGGCGGAATGGGTGACAACATCATGATGTGGCCGCTAGCCCGTATCTTAGACAAACGTGGTTATAAAGTTCATATTTTGGTGGCTGCTCATCACTACCAATTCTTGTGGTTGGGCTTCCCTTGGATTCAATCCATTCTTCAGTTGCCAGCCTATTGGGATGTAGTGCAAGGCTTTC
>PSRL01000083.1 GCA_003176035.1 Verrucomicrobiota bacterium | reverse complement strand
CGGCCCGATCGAGTCGGTTTTCTTGCCGATGTCGAAGTGCACGTACGATTCATTGTCGCGCTCCCGGTGCTTATCTTTGCGGAGTTGATTGTCCATTCGCGCCTGACTCCGGTTGTGCGCCGTTTTGTCGAGCGGCGGATCGTTTTGCCGCATGACCTGAATCGCTTTGACCGGGCGATCGACTCGGCGATCCGGCTGCGAAATTCTGTCCCTATCGAGGTCGGGCTCCTGATTTTTGTCTATGCCTTTGGCCTGTGGCTCTGGAACAGTCGTGTCCCAATCGAGTCAGCGACGTGGTACGCGATGCCCGGAGGACGCTGGAACCTGACTGCCGCTGGCTATTGGTACGTGTTCATCAGCATCCCCATCGCGCAATTCGTACTCTTGCGCTGGTACCTGAGGCTCTTTATCTGGTATCGCTTTCTCTGGCAGGTGTCCAGAATCAACCTGCACCTCATTCCAACTCATCCCGACCGTTGCGGCGGTCTCGCTTTCCTCGGCCGGAGTTCCTATGCCCACGGCCCCTTGCTATTCGCTCAAGGCGCCATGCTCGCCGGGGTCGTGGCAAGCCGCGTCCTTTACCGGGGAGAGAGCCTGACATCGTTCAAGCTGCAGATCATCGCATTCGTCGCCTTTTTCGTCTTTGCCATCCTCTGCCCGCTGGTGATGTTCACTCCACAAATGGCTCGCGCAAAGCGAAAGGGACTGGCCGAATACGGCCAGCTCGCCCAGGACTACGTGGAGGAATTTGACCGGAAATGGGTTCGGCGTGACCCCGCCCCTTCCGACGATCTGCTGGGGTCAGGGGATATTCAGTCACTGGCGGATCTCGGCAACAGCTACAGCGTCATCAGCGACATGCGCTCGATTCCCTTCAAGCTGGCTGACATCACCCGTTTGGCAATTGCCACAGCAGCACCTTTTCTGCCGCTTCTGCTTACGGTCTTCTCACTGGAGGAACTTGTCATGCGCCTCATCAAGATCCTGTTCTGACGGATGCCGGGTCATGGCTACCCGGGCACCAGCAAGTGACGCTCTGCGGAGACTTCGCCTGCTAATTATGCCAGTTCCCGAACGCTATTCTGGATAGTAGAACCGATCAGAAGGCTGGTGATGAGCAGAGATCACTTTGACACTGGAGATTACTATTTAGGAAAAATGCACCAGAGGCTAAATACTTGCTTATCAAGCCCAGACGGATATACCCCGCGCGAATCGCAAGGAGTTTCCAGGCCATATTATCGTCTTGGTCAACAAGACGCATCAGCTCGGATTCCGGTAATTTGACGAGTCGGTCGAGGCGAGCATCGTACTTTTGTACACTCAAATAGCTAAGGTTGTGGCACCACCTAAATGCTCGCACATCGTTCGGTCGATAGAGTTTGAACGCTCTGGAACTGCAAAAAGGACAGCGTAAGCACGGGCGCTGTCCAGCTCCGCGGATAGGTACGGGTATTTCCCGTATTCAAGTCTGTCTGCCTCTCTCCGAGCTCCTGAATGCATATCTGCGATACTCGCGCGTGGGAAGCGGGGTTGCTCTATGGCACAGGAGAGTAGATGATGGAGTAAGTTTGACGCTCGCGAGGTCGAGTAAGCCGGCTAAAACGATCAAGACTCGCCTGGGCATGAATCGTGATGCTCCCGTGCTTGGTGGGACGTGTATCCCCCAGGTAGTCAGGATGATCGTAGACGGTGACTTTTGCATCTGCCGCTACCACTTGTTTAAACACGTAGAGCTGCCCGTTCTTTGGTATTTTTACTTGGAAATCCATATTGTGGTCTGAACCGGCTGTCCAGGAGAATGTGTGTGGTGTAAGAAATTGGCCATGGTCTATGCCTATTTCAAGTCCCGGCGGGTCAGTCTCGATGGTGACAACGCTTCGATATCCCGGGATCCCAGCTAAGACCGGGAGTTGAGGATAGTAGAAAACGACCAACCACAAGGTGCAAAACAGGGTAATTCCGGCGGCGCTGGGCAAGACCCCGGAATTAGCTGTCCGAGAAAGAGCTTGCAGCACCCCCGCCAGGCGTTTTGTGAAGCCCCTCTTGATCGCCGGCATGCCGGATGATTTGCACATTCCCTCGTACTCCGGGCGGGTGCCCCAGGCTGCCTTGAATCTGTCTTCCGTTGTAAGAATCGCCAATTCATCCCCACAGCTTCCGCAAGAGTACATATCGAGATGCAGACGCAATTGTGGATAGGCGGTTCTCTCGCCTTCCGGCGGAGCAGCCAATGCTCCGTGAATGGACAGCAGCCTGGAGGCATCATCCCAAAGGTTCTCCTGGAGTGCCGCCAGACAGTCGGACGAAGCGTGCCTCCAGGCAGTCTGGGTATAGGCGAAAGTCGTGGTACGCGACCTGTGCTGAACAATCTCCCGGCAACGGCAGCATCGTGGTGTGCCGGCAAGCTTTTCCCAGAATGCCAGAACAAAAAGAACAATTGATCCCGCAATGAAGAGTGGGATCATGAGTCCTCCAAGATATGCAAGCAGTGCGAGAAATACCCAAAAACTCCAACGCCCATGCAAGCTCCAACCGGCGACCTCCGCAAGCGCATAGCTCAGAGAAAACAGAACCCATGCCGGGACCCACCCGAACAGCCAGCGATTGTAATCGGCAAACCGCACTGTGTGACTCCCGCGACGAACTTTGACTTCCCCAGAGACAGGTGAAATATGACGCTCGGCAGGCGCCGGCAAAGGGCTCGTGATCGCCGTTTCCTGCACCGCGTTGGTCGCCCACCAGCGGTCTTCATCCGCCTGTGGGGCGTTACCGGACGCGGAACTTGCAGTGGGGTGTGCGTTGCCCACAAGGCTCAGTTGATATCCGAATTCCGCGGCACTTCGGTAGCGCTCTCGAGGATCCTTGGCCAATGCGCGCTTCAGGATTGCTGTTAGAAGTTCCCGGTTCGGTAGTTGGTCGTTCAATGGCGGGAAGTCCTCTTGGATAACGTTGTTCCGAAGTTCAGGAAGCGAGGTGCCCGTAAAAGGCAATCTTCCTGTGAGCAGTTGATACAGCGTCACTCCGACCGCCCAAATGTCTGCCTTTTCCGAATACTGTGGGCGCGGATCCAAAAGCTCCGGGGCCATATAGGGTGGCGTGCCAACCAGTTTCAAATCGCCTGCACCTTCTTTGGGGCGGGCCGCAATCCCAAAGTCCAGAGCCTTCAGCTTGCCATCTGGAAGGACTCTGCAATTGCCGGGCTTTATGTCCCGGTGAATCACGTTATGCGAGTGGGCATACTCGAGCGCCGCGCACAACTGGCTCACCAGGGAGATCTTCATGGCCACGGGAATTGCGGCATGAAGAGGTATGGCCTGATCGAGAGAGCGTCCTCCCAGTAGTTCCATCACGATGTAGAGCATGCCCCGATGCTGGTTGTAATCAAAGACGCGGACGATGTTGGGATGATTGAGCCCCATGGCGAGCCTGGCCTCGCGAACCAGCATCATCCGGTAGCGCAGGTTGAGTGCAGGAGAATCTCCGGGGGAGAGCTTGCCGAAGACAGTCTCATTGATCTCTGCATGGGAGCCGATGAACTTGAGGGCAACGGGTCGAGACGAGGGGTCAAGGGCGCGGAACACGGTTCCCATGCCACCAGCGCCAATCCGATGAGTCAACTTGTAGTCGCCGATCTGCATGGTATGCCTCCTCGAGGCAGCGCTGGCTTGAACTCATTTGCTTATCTCAACAAGCTAATCCCCTCAATCGGGGATATCGCGCGAACACCCAATCAGGCGTATTATCGAACACCTTCTCAATTTCGAAAAAGGTGGTTGTATCAGGGGTGCCATCGACTAACCAAAACCCTTCGTAGATGCCGTCATAGGTCTTTCCGCCGAGAGTTACTATCGAAGCGCAAAAAAAAAGTGCGATGTTGCGGTGGGTAGCGAACGTTCCTCTACCGTCAGACAAATCCGATCCGCCAGGTCGTGAGCAATCTGGAACTGGCTGTGAAAGCCTTCCGCGAGTGTTCCGGCCCTTTCTTGTACTTTCAAACTACGAGCCTGCGTCGCAGCGGAAGCGCATGAAAAGGACAGTATCGTAGTTAAGCTCTTGGAAATATGTATTGAGGAAACCTCGGATTTGATCGACGCATTCAATGCCCGCAAATTTCGCGTGGCCGTAGTTAGGGTCGAAGAATTTAGCTTCGAAGCATAAATTTCGAATCACGACGGCCATCATGTGACTCCCAACACTGATCAGCCAGTAACCCACTTGGTCTGGCAGAACATCTCCCGTCAAGCCTCGTCCATAGACGCAAACGCTCTTCTCGGATTCGAACTGCAGCATTTTACGGGAAAGCTCCGCTACGGTCTGCTGCGCGGCGTACACCACGTCGTCTTTTGAAATTTGTCCTTCCTTCCGATAACGAGCGTGAACGTTCCTGATAACGTTCCAGCGTCCCTTGTCCTTTTCCGACTGCTCGTACGGATCGTGGTGGAAGGCATCGAAGAATTTCCTGGTGCCAAATGTCACATCTATCGTCTGAACGACAAAGTCATCAAGGCTATCCCCGTCTTGAAATTTTCTGACAGCGCCAAGGAAATTGCGGAAAATGTAGGCGGCCGATAGTGCACGACACACGCCGTTCTGCACCCGGCGATCAAATGACTGGGCGTTGATGTAGGAATTTTGGCTAAAAGGTGTCGTCTTGGTGGCTTTGTGATCGACTGCCAGTTGCTTGAAACGTTCGTAGTTCACGCTCCCTCTCCGCAGGCGCAGATGATAGCAGGTTTAGCGGAGTATACAAACGCTTTGTTCGCGATGCATCACAGACGGAGCGACTCTATTCGCCGCGGACGGGCGATGGAGATTCGATGAGAACCAGCAATCCTTGTTTCGCGTGACCGGATGGCGATCAAATACAATGGTCTGGAAATCTGTGGAGAACAAAAAACGAAAACAAGCACATGCTGTTGCGGTGGGCAGCGAGCGTTCCTCTACCGTCAGGCAAATCCGATCCGGGCCAATCTGCGCCCTGTGTAGGCGCCCTTTACCGCAGCCATTTACCGCTGGAGAGCAGTCGTGCGGACCCTGCCGAGGGTAGTGCGGTTTTTGTTGAGCGAATGATTCCGCCGTGATCCCCGCCAGATCGCAAATACGTTTGCAGGTGTACCCGCAATAAGTATTTGGCGTTCCCTGAAACTCTGTCAGGCGAATCCTTGCAACGAGCCGATCGGCCAACGAGCAATAAGAGCATACATCCGGAGGAAGCACCCTGAATTGTACGGAAGGCTCTTGGTTGATCGCAGCCTGGTGAATTTCGCCACCGCTTTGAAGAGTTATCGGAGCAAGGACGCGAAGCTCAACGCATTTCCTCCCCAGTTGCTCTACGTTTCTTGGACCAAGTGTGAACCCGATCGCCAACTTGGCCCGATTTGAAGAAGCAGATACTAAAGCTCCAAAAGCGCCCTCCTTTTCTGATTTTGAAGGCATCCAACTGCCAAAATATCTCGAATTCGAGCTAGTAGAACTTCCCGTTTTGGGTTCAGCATTATGCCGGATTCCACGCGTCCCATGAGCAGGTCGTGGTTCACAC